>DASRZP010000072.1 GCA_035686305.1 Thermodesulfovibrionales bacterium
TGTTCCGATCGAACAGGCGTCTTCGTTCGGCGTCATCGTAACTGACAGCGAGAGAAGGATCATCGGTTTCGAGGAAAAACCGAAGAGTCCGACACCGATGCCTGACAATCCAAGCCGCGCCTATGTCTCCATGGGCAACTATATCTTCTCCAGAGAGATCCTCCTGGATGCCCTCGCAAAGACGCAGAGAAAGAGGCACTATGATTTCGGCGCCCATGTCATCCCCGGTCTTGTTCCTTCACGAAAAGTCTTTGCCTATGATTTTGCTACGAACATCATACCGGGGACCATGCCCTACGAAGAAGAGGGATACTGGCGGGACGTCGGTAGTATAGCGTCTTTTTTCGATGCCCATATGGACATGCTCGGCAGTGCCCCCCTATTCGAGCTCGACAACAAACTCTGGCCGATACATCCTTCAGGATACATCGGACCGGCAGCCAAGATACTGAAGGGAGATATAACGAACAGTCTTATTTCCGAGGGGACTGTCATTCATGGTGCTGCCATACGCAACTCCGTGATCAGATGCGGCGTCACTATCGAGGAGGGCGTAAGTGTCGAAGACTGTATCGTCCTTGACCATTCGGTTCTGAAGAGAGGGTGCAGGCTGAGAAGGGTGATCGTTGACAAGCTGAACGTAGTCCAGGAGAAGGAAGTGATCGGATACAACCCTGAAAGAGATCGTTTCCGTTGTCACATCGATCCTTCGGGTATAGCGATACTTCCCCGAGGCGGCAGGCCCTTAAAGATCAGCGAATAAAGAGAATACCCTCTCACCTGCTCCACTTAACAGCCCGATGCCTCGGACAGGACGCCGGGAAAGGCCATACAATGCGTCATCTCGCAGATACTATCCTGAGCAATCCACAGGTGTCCGCCGTCTTTGGCTCCGGCTTCGAAGTCTATCTCATCGGCGGGTACCTGCGTGACCTCTTCAGGGGGGTGATCTCCCGTGATATCGACTTTGTCTTCAGGGGCGACCCAAAGGCCTTTATTGACCGTCTTACGTCGCGCATTGGAGGGAGGGTTGTTGAATTTGAGAAGAAGGGATTGACGAGACTTGTCCTGAATAGGACTACCCTGGACTTTACTGAGCTTAAGGGAGGACTGATCGAGGACCTTTCGCAAAGAGACTTCGCGATGAATTCTCTTGCATGGTCGCCGCAAGAGGGTGTCATCGATCCCTTTAAGGGCTGTGACGATATCAGAAGGGGCATCGTCAGGGCGATAGCCAGGAAGAATTTTATCGACGACCCGCTCCGCCTTTTAAGGGCTTACCGTTTCGCCGGCGAGTTCTCCTGGCATATTGAGACCAAGACAAGGACATTCATAAAAGAATTGCACGATAACATGCAACGTCCGTCCCATGAAAGGATTACTTTAGAGATATTCAAGCTCCTCAACTCCGCTGGCTACAGAAGAGCCATTAAGTGGTCCCATGCCGATGGCATCCTGACCTCTTTTTTGGTTATAGATTCCGGGAGATTAAGGAGAAATATTAAAGCATTTTCAAGCTTTGACACCTTTCTTGAGAAGCTACCTGACAGGTATCGCTTGAAGTTTCAGGAGTCCTTTGCCCAGGATTTAACTTATTGCGGACTCCTGAGGGCTGAAATCCTTCTCTATGGCGCAGACCTGAAGACCAGCAGATTACGACTGAGCAATACCATAGCGAAGAGGATCGCCCTCACTACTGATCTCCTCAGCCTCTACGAGAAGCACCCAAAACTGCTGAGGAGGGAACTCTATCAGCTGTTCGCCAAGGCAGACCCGTCAGTCATGGACTTCGCCTTCCTCACCAGGAAAAAGAGGGTAATTGACGAAGCAGGAAGGTTCGTGAATTCACGAATGGTTATCTCTTCCGAGGAAATCATGGAAATGACCGGCCTAAGACCTGGGTCAGAGCTCGGGGCCATAATAAAGGAGATTAGAAGGCTCCAATTTTTTAGGGTCATCTCCGATAGGGCCGATGCTGAGAGATGGCTGAAAAGACAATGCCCTCCAGGGTCTGAGGGGGTTATTTAGGGTTCTGCGAGGTGGATGTGCAGCGCCATTTGATTTAACATAATATATCTTATCAGACATAAGATATGAACAGAGAATGTTAAGAAAATGTTACTAACTTGGTTTACAAGGGGAAGAATCGCAGGCTACCTAAAGGACTTTACGCTCTTGAACAGGATTTAGGCAGGTTATGTTGTCTTTAAATACAATGACTTAGAAGGCTTTCATCGGAAGTCCCGAGAAGTCTCTCTCCATCATGTCCTACAATCCTTATCCTTACTATCTCTCCGGGTACGGTCCTCTCTAGAACCGCCGTGACCTTAAGATAGTTGGCGGTGGTGCCGACAGAGCGACCATCAGCCGAGGTCTTCTCAATGAGGGTGTCCAAAACTGTTCCGAGTTGCTGATTCATAAAGGAGTATCTCTTTTCACGGCCCAGTTGAGCCAATCTGTAACAGCGATCCTTCTTCATGTCAGGAGATATCTGGGTCTCAAACGCAGCGGCCCTTGTTCCCGGCCTAGGCGAATAAGGAAAGACGTGAAGATAGGAGAAAGGAAGTGACTCTATGAGAGAATAGGTGTCTGAAAAATCCTTCACATCCTCTCCGGGAAACCCGACAATCACATCTGTTCCGATAGATATGCCCGGCAGCTTTTCACGAATCTCTTGCAGGCGCCTCATAAATGTCAGGGAATCATAGCTTCTGTTCATGAGTTTGAGTATCCTGTCGCTCCCGCTCTGGAGAGGCATGTGGAGATGGCTGCATACTCTTTCCTCAGCCAGCAATTCGATGAGATCATCGTCGATCTCATTGATCTCGAGGGAGCTTAATCTGATCCTCTTTATAGAGGTGTGCAATAGCGCCTTTGTTAAATCTGAAAGCTTAACCTTAGGATTAAGATCATAACCATATGTGCCTAAATGAATGCCTGTCAGGACGATCTCATGGTACATCAAAGAGAGCTTCTCGGCCTGAGAAATAACAGAGTCAGGACTGACGCTCTTCGATCTCCCCCTCGCCTTCGGAATTATGCAGTAGGTGCAGGAATAGTTGCAACCGTCCTGGATCTTCAGGAAGGCCCTGCTCCTCGCCCTCACACCATAATCAAAAGAGTTTTCTCTATTTCCTGCAAGTTCATTAATGAAGGCGGCCTTCTCACTGTTCCTGATTACCCTTGTCACACCGGACATAACTGAGACGTCCCCTGCATTCAGTTCAGAATAGCATCCCGTCACGAGAATCCTGGCACCCGCTCGATGTGCCCTCCGTATGAGCTGCCTCGACTGATAGTCACTCTTGGACGTCACCGAACAAGTATTAATCACACAAAGCTCGGGTCCTTCAGAGAGTTCTACAATGCTCCAACCGGCTGAACGGAGATTGGCCTCTATCTGTGAACTCTCGGCCTGGTTTACTTTGCATCCGAGATTCAGGACTGAAGCCTTCACATGAGTGAACCGAGAAGGGAATGCCTGCGGCCCTCCACTATCCTGACCCTCGCAAAGGAACCGGTCTGCCCATCTCTCCCCCTGAAGTTGACAATCTTGTTCGTCCGTGTTCTTCCGGTTAACAGCTCGCTGTCGCTTTCACTCGGCCCCTCAACGAGTATCTCTTGATAAGTCCCCTCATAGGATCTGTTTTTTTTCAAGGTGATGGAGTCCTGAAGATCAAGTATCTCTGTAAGCCTTCTCGAAGCAACGGCGTCGTCAACCTTGCTGTCCATGAGAGTAGCCACAGTTCCTGGTCTCGGCGAATACTTGAAGGCGAAGATGCCGTCAAACTCCAATTTTTTCAGGGCCTTCAGCGTATCTTCATGATCCTCTTCCGTCTCGCCGGGGAAGCCTGTAATGATATCAGTCGTGAAGGAAAGGCCTTTTATCTTTTTCCTCAGTTTGGTCACGATTTCTTTGTATTCATCGAAAGTATACCCCCTGTTCATCAGATCCAATATCCTGCTCGAACCTGACTGAAGGGGCAAATGTAGATGTTCGCATACCTTGGGAAGTTCTTCGAACGCAGAAGCAAGGCCATCAGAAAGATCCCTTGGATGAGACGTAACAAACCTTATCCTCTCAATCCACCTGACCGAGTTAATCTTTCTCAAAAGCCCTGCAAAATCAGTGTCGCTCTTGTATGAATTCACATTCTGTCCCAGGAGGATCACTTCCCTGTAACCGTCACGACCGAGTTCTGATATTTCCTTCAGAATGTTCTCTGTCGGCCTGCTTCTCTCCCTGCCCCTTGTGTATGGGACGATGCAATAGCTGCAGAAATTGTTGCATCCGTACATGATCGAGACCCATGCCCTGCCACCGGGCTTCCTAACGACCGGGAGGTCCATGTCGGCAATCAGCGGGTTGTCCTCATCGGCAACAGCCTGTGATCCTCCCCGGAGGAGGTCATTCAAAAGATGGATATTCTGCGGGCCGAAGACGAGATCCACATGGGGAGCCCTTCTGAATACACCCCTTCCCTGCTGCTGGGCGATACATCCGGCCACCGCTATCTTCAGATCGGGCCTTTTCCTTTTCAGCGACTTCACCCTCCCCAGTTCGCTATAGAACTTCTGCTCAGCCTTCTCCCTGATGCTGCAGGTATTGTAGATGATAATGTCTGCCTTCCTCGGGTCACAGGTCGAACAGTAGCCTTCCCTTGCAAGGACGCCCGCAATCTTTTCCGAGTCATGGACATTCATCTGGCAGCCGAAGGTCTCTATGTAAAATCGCGGCGACATCATTAAAAATACCATCAATAACCCCTCAGATGCAAGAATCGCAAAAGGGCGATGGTCGGTCTTCAACAGCCATCAGCCTTGACTAAGACGGGAGGCAACCAGTATAATGCAACCTCACAAAATGCTCGAAATCAATGAACAGATAGAGCAGCGCCTCAAGAAGCTCCAGGAGTTTCGACAATCAGGAATAGAGCCTTTTGGAGGGGCCTTTGAGGTCACAGTACACGCCTCAGATATTCTCGAGAGATTTCGCGACGTCTCCAAGGAGGAGCTCGACGCAGGAGACCCTGCCTCCTTTATCGTAGCAGGCAGGATTGTGACGATGAGGGACTTCGGGAAGGCAGCCTTTGCCCACGTCCAGGACTCCACCGGAAGGATCCAGGTCTATTTCAGGAAGGATATCCTTGGTGAAGCTTACACCATCGTGAAAAAACTCGATATCGGTGATATCCTCGGAATCAGGGGAAGGGTTTTCAGGACAAAGACCCAGGAGCTCACCCTCGAGGTTGATGAATTTAAGCTCCTTACCAAGTCTCTGAGACCCTTGCCCGAAAAATGGCATGGCCTGAAAGACATCGAGACACGGTACCGGCAGCGTTACGTTGATCTCATTGTCAACCCCGAGGTGCGGAAGGCCTTCGAAAAGAGGAGTGCCGTTATCAAGGCTCTCAGGGACTTTTTTGAGGCTGAGGGATTTATCGAGGTCGAGACGCCGATGATGCATCAAATCCCCGGCGGCGCCGCAGCCAAACCCTTTAAGACCCACCACAATGCCCTCGACATCGAACTCTACCTCAGGATCGCACCTGAACTCTACCTGAAGAGACTCCTGGTTGGTGGATATGAGCGCGTGTATGAACTGAACAAGAATTTCAGGAATGAAGGCATATCGACGAAGCATAATCCTGAATTCACAATGCTCGAATTCTATATGGCTTATAAGGATTATACCTTCCTCATGGATTTTACGGAAGAGATCTTTGGAACAGTGGCCCGGAGAGTCACCGGAACACTGAAGATACCCTATGGGGGCGAGACCATAGACCTGACGCCGCCATGGAAGAGGATACCCATGCTCGCGGCCTTGCGTGAAAAAGGGGTGCCTGATGCGACGATTACCGACCATTCCGAGGCTGTCAGGTGGGCACGATCGAAGAAGATCGAGATCGAAGGCTGGACTTCCCACGCGAAGGTCCTCGACGAGATCTTCAAGGAGCTCGTGGAGCCGGAACTTATACAGCCTACCTTTATCATCGATTACCCGGTAGAACTCTCTCCCCTCGCAAAGAGAAAACCGGACAACCCGGACCTTGTCGAGAGATTCGAGCTCTTTATCGCCTCCCGTGAGATCGCCAACGCCTTCTCTGAACTGAACGATCCCCTTGACCAGAGAGGCAGGTTCCTCAAGCAGGTGGAGGCGCGGGAAAAGGGAGACGAAGAGGCACAGTTCATGGATGAAGATTTTGTCAGGGCTCTTGAATATGGCATGCCCCCGGCTGCCGGAGAAGGAATCGGGATCGACAGGCTCGTGATGCTCCTGACCGATGCTCAGTCCATACGTGATGTAATATTGTTCCCCCAACTAAAGCCGGAGCAATAGCAAGAAGCGCGGAATTCGGAATGATGATCGACGGTCGCTATTGCACGTCTGAATTCTTCTCCCAACAATCCAGGAGACCATGAACCTTCCCTTTCGCTTCTTCATAGCCCTCAGGTATCTGAGATCGAAAAAGAGGCAGCGAGGCCTCTCTTTTCAGACCGCCGTCTCCATCGGAGGGGTCGCCGTTGGGGTGATGGCGCTTATCGTTGTCCTCGCCGTCATGAGCGGCTTCCACGAAGACCTCCAGAAAAAGATCCTCGGAGTTAATGCCCATGTCGTCGTCCTTGATTACCGGGGAACCCTTGACCACTATGAAAGAGTTATGGAGAAGATAGGCAGAGAAAGGGACGTGGTCTCTGCCGCGCCCTTCGTCCTCGGCCAGGTCATGATCTCCTCGGGGAATAAGGGACAAGGGGTATACATAAGAGGTGTAGATCCCTCCCTTGAGACAATGACAACGGATATCGCCAGCCATCTCAAGGAGGGGAATCTTTCGGAACTTGATGGTGAAGGGGCGCTGCCGGGAATTATTCTCGGCAGAGAACTTGCCATGAGGCTCAGCGTCTTCAGGAACGATGTGATATCTATCCTCTCTCCCACGGGTGAGATCGGACCCCTCGGTATGCTTCCAAAGGTGAAAAAGTTCAGGGTCGTCGGGATCTTTGAGGTGGGGATGTTCGAATACGACTCGAACCTTGTGATCGTCTCGCTGAAATCTGCACAGGAATTCTTCGGGATGAAGGATTCGGTCACAGGAATCGAGGTGAAGATAAAGGACATTTACAAGGCTGCGGAAGTGCGTGAGGCGCTCAGGACTCTTCTCGGATTTCCCTATCAGACCCGCGACTGGATGCAGATGAACAAGAACCTCTTCTCTGCCCTCAAGCTCGAAAAGTTCGCCATGTTCATCATTCTCGTCCTCATCATCCTCGTCGCCTCTTTCAATATCGTGAGTACGCTCATCATGAACGTCATAGAAAAACAGAGGGAGATTGCGATCCTCAAGGCCATGGGCGCAACGAACAGGGCCATCATGTCCGTATTCATGATCCAGGGTTTTCTCATCGGCCTTGTCGGAACAGTCATCGGCCTCGCAGGAGGATATGCCCTCTCCTATATTCTCAACACCTATCAGATCATCAAACTGCCCCCTGATATCTATTACCTGAGCCATCTGCCGGTGAAGATGAAGCTGTCAGACTTTCTTTCGGTGTCGCTCTCGGCGATCATCATCAGCTTTCTCTCGACGATCTATCCTGCCTGGCAGGCGGCAAAGCTTAACCCTGTTGAGCCGCTGCGGTACGAATAGCGCATCGTTCTGAGATACTCTCGGCACGGGCAGACTGGACACTTCAGCTCAGCATGCTACAATAAGACCATGAAGTATAAAGCCCTTGTTTCTGCAACGCCACACCAAAGTCTTCAGCGCTTAATGGATAAAGTGAAACTGACGGAAGATGACCTCCTTCTCCTCAGCCTTCACCGGGATTTCTTCATAGCCAAGAAGGAGGAGTTTGCGGAGTATTTCTATGCATTCTTTTTCGAGCTGCCAGAAACCCACATCCTCCTTGAACACGTCGGCAAACCCGATGTCATGAAGCTCACATGGGCGACATGGTTCGAAAGGCTCTTTCGCGAGAATTTGGCCCCAGACTTTGTTACTTACCTCTGGCGTATAGGCTTGAGACATGTGGAGATAAACGTTGACCAGCGATTTACGGGGTTGGGTTTCTCCCTTGTGCGTAAGTTCTGCCATCGGCATGCGATCACCGGCTTCCCTGCGCAGGTCGCTCTCGGGATCCTTCCCGTGGTGGACAAACTTGTTGATTCCTGTATCCTTGTCGAGACGAGCGCATATATCGAGGCCACCGTCCGTTGTGATGTCGAGATCCTCAAGGGGATAGCGGATAAAATCAGAAACCCGGTAACGATAATAGGAGGTAATCTCAGAAGGCTTCAGCGACATACAGACCCCAAGGACCATCTTTATGGTGATTACGAATTTCTCATCTCTTCAGCGAGACACTGCGAAGAGATGATAGAAGACATAGGTATCTATATCGAAATGTTTCAGCGCGAGGCTCGCTTTGATCTCGTCATGATCGAGACCGTCATAGAAAATATGCTTGAAAAGCTCTCGGCCCGAAAGATATTGGAGGGAGTGAAGGTGGAAGTTCACCTCGACCCTGATGCCCGTCTCGTAAGGGGCGATCCTGTGGACCTCCGCCACCTCTTCTATCACATCATAGAGAACGGCGTGGAGGCATCCCGTGCTGCAGAAACGCCGCGCGTGCGCATAAGCTCTGTCAGTCAGGAAGCCCCCCAAAACACTGTACGGGTGGAAGTCTTCAATAATGGTGAGGTGATAAACCTTGCGACTATTTCTGACATTTTTTCACCCTTCTATTCCACGAAACCGAAGGGCTCGGGACTGGGACTTTCGATAGCGAAACTTGCCGTACGCAAAAACTTCGGAGAAATAGACGTGGAGCCAGTCCCCTACGAAGGGACAAAGGTCTTCATAACGCTCGAACGGGCAGACTAGCTTATGGTCTCTCTCATAACCCCTTGTCTGATTTCCCCTCAGTAGTCTCAGCAGCCGTGCCACGGGGATTGTTTGTCTCCTGCCTTCTCCGCAGATAATAAATCAGCGTGCCTAAAATCATCATTCCCGTGCTGAGGATCTGGCCCATCGTCAGAAAGGAGATGATGAATCCCAGTTGAGCATCAGGCTCCCTCAAGAATTCGACGGAGAACCTGAAGAGACCGTAAAGGATAAGGAAGAGAGATGTGAGAACGCCCGTTCTAAGCCCCCTGTCCTTGGCGATCCAGAGGATGATGAAAAGGAAGACCCCTTCGAGGAGAAACTCATAGAGCTGTGATGGATGCCTCGGCAGGGTCCCTCCTCCTGGAAAGACCATTGCCCATGGTACATTGGAGACCCTGCCGTAGAGTTCTCCATTGATAAAGTTTCCGATGCGGCCGAGTCCGAGGCCAATGGGTGCCGTTACGATCACGAGGTCAGCGGTCTGCCAGAAATCGACCCCCATGTTCCTGCAGAAGAGAATGCCTGCGATGAAGCTGCCGACAAGACCTCCGTGAAAGGACATGCCGCCATGCCAAACGGCGAAAACCTCAAGGGGTTTGCGGAGATAGGTGCTTGGATCGTAGAAGATTACGTAACCGAGGCGCGCACCGATGAGGAGCCCGATGATGATATAGGAGTAAAGGGAGCTCTCAAAATCGCGAGGAACGGAAAGTCTCTTTTTCTTGATCTGAAGCCCCACGAGGAGATAGGACGCAGCGAACCCAAGGAGGTACATCATTCCGTACCACCTCACGGCGAAGGGGCCAATTCTTATGATCTCGGGACTTATCGTTGGATAAGGGATCAGGTTATCTCCCTCAATCAGGGCCGGAAGGATTAAGGCGCAAAGAGGGAATCAGGAATCGCCGGAACGGCCATTCTCTTGCCGAGAAGCGAATGGCGGTTCCCGCGAACCTCCTCATTTTGGCGGAAAGTTCGAAAGAATTTCCTGTACTGCCTGCTTCAAGTCCTTCGAAGCAGCATCGCTGTTGATCGTCCCATATGCCGTCCCCCGCCAGACCAGCTCTTTGTTCTCTGTACTAATTTCCCTGTGCATGGACATTTTGGACATCTCGGAACCCAAAGGTACATCATTCCTGATTTTGTAAATGTTCAAGGTCAGCATCCGAAGCTCATAGTTATAGTTATACTGATAGATGCCCGTGTCGAATTCGTAACTCATCGATATTAAGAGATCGGCCTTGTCGGATGTCCTGGTGAAGCCCTTCTGTGCAAGGAGTTGATCCGCAAAGACCTGCACATTGGCTTCAAGAAGGGGGTCCCGACTGTACAGGCCCGATGATGGGCCCCAGGCATAATTCTTTTGCTCCGAGAAACTGGTCCGCGCGTCATAGGAATATTTGATGGATGTTGCACAGCCCGCCATAATCAGAACTGACACCAACACCGTCGCTATGAGTGCCAAGGTCCTCTCTCCTTTGAACACGTTCATCATTATGCCTCCTTCGTAAAGAATGCGGTGCAAAAACCTACCTTATGACCTAGGGCTCCCTGCCTCTCATGATGAGGCAGGGAGCTTCCCCTTTGGTCAAACCCTACTTCTCCGGCGCCTTCTCTCCGCTTTCAGCCGGCTTCACTGAGATTAGCTCCACTTCGAAAATGAGGACCGCATTCGGTCCTATGGCTGCCCCCGCCCCACGTTCGCCATAGGCAAGATTGGCAGGAATAAAAAGTTCCCACTTCGACCCCTCCTTCATCAACTGAAGGGCCTCTGTCCAGCCGGCGATAACGCCATTGACCCTAAACGTTGCTGGTTGACCACGTTTGTAGGAACTGTCAAATTCGGTACCGTCGATCAGGGTGCCGCGGTAATTGACGGTCACCGTATCTGTTGCTTTCGGCGTCTTCCCTGTTCCCTCCTTGATCGCCTTATACTGAAAACCGCTCGGCAGGGTTATTACGCCCTCCTTCTTCTTGTTCGCTGCTAAAAAGGCCTCTCCTTCTTTCTTGTTCTTTTCCCCCATAATCTTCATACGCTCCTGCTGCTTTGCCATCATCTCTTTCTGGTAAGCAGCCAGCGTTTCATGGACTTCCTGTTCCGTCATCAAAGTCTTACTTCCTGAGTAAGCGTCCTTTAACCCCTTCGCGAGGATGTCCATGTCAACGTCGATAGACTGCTTCTTCATCCTGGCGCCGATATCAACACCGATACTGTAACTGACTTTGTCCTTCTCATTCTTCAGCACCGCCTGCTCTTCAGCAAAAACCTGACCCGCTAACACCATGATACCGACGACCACTGTCAAAAAAACTTTCATCACGATCTCCTTTCCAGCCTGTCTATGTATTGAGTTTCTTGAGCAGCCACGCCATGTTCTGCCCGAGGTTTACCATTGTCTGAAGACCTTCGTTGTCATTCATCACTTCTCCCGGCTCCCTTCCGATTCCCACATTCCAGTAGCTCGATCCGGGTATGATCATCTGGCCGATGAGGAAGAAGTGATTCAACGAGCTGAAGACGTGCATCGCTCCGGCACGGCGCACAGCTACGACACCGGCCCCAACCTTCCTCTTCAGCATGTCTCCGTTGGCGCGGGAAACCATGCCGCAGCGCTCTATGAGGGCCTTCATCCCCGCCGAGACATCCGAGAAGTACGTCGGGGAACCAAGGAGAATGCCGTCCGCTCCGAGCATCTTGACGATGAAGTCGTTTGCAGAATCATTCTTCACGGCGCATTGCCGGTCCTTGTTCTTGAAGCATCGGTAACAGGCAATGCAACCGTTGATGACCTTCCCCGAGAGGCCGACGATCTCGGTTTCGATACCTTCCTTCTTCAGTTCATCCAAAACCAGATTCAGGAGGATCGCGGTGTTACCGTCTTTCCTGACACTCCCGTTGAACGCCACTACCTTCATGCATGCCTCCTTCCGGGCGAAGTCCCTTCTCCAGTTATCTCCACTCCTCATGAGAACAGAACGGCCGCCTCAGGTTCAATCAGTGACTCCTATTCTAGTGTTTTTGAGACCGGTAATGCAATTGTAGTCGCCACCCATGATTCACCACAAATCGAAGAGACGCGCTTCACACGGCATGAGAACAGAGGATGAACGGTTTTAGCGGCACGAAAAGCCTCACAAGGATGGTGAGGCGCGCCGCTACCTCGGAAGCAGGCAGGATGCCTGCTGAGAATGAGTGAATCCGCTGTTGTCATGCAGACGAACGCTTGTTGGAGAGGTTGCCGGTGGTTTGCATGGGACCGCAGCCCTATATGGTATTATTACCCATGCAAAAATTCATCGGAGGGATAGGCCTCTACTTGCGGATGATCAAATTCTCACACTCCGTCTTCGCCCTCCCCTTTGCCTTTACCGGCGCCTTCATGGCTGCTTCAGGAATACCTTCTC
>DASRZP010000073.1 GCA_035686305.1 Thermodesulfovibrionales bacterium
ACATCCATCCCTACATACTTCGTGGTATACTGATGCATAACCTGTCCTCCTTAATTGTGGCTCTGAGCCTTTGGTTTTTCCGACCTTAAAGCTTAACCCACGTGCCTTAAGGTAGGACAGGTTTAATACATTATGTCTAGCCGTATAATCCGCAAACCTCGGATGACGGTTCCCGGCATGACGATGGATTAATTGCCCGAAACCTTCCAGTCCGAATTACTTCTGAGCATTCCTGAATAGACCTCCCGAACCTTCTGTCACTCGGCTTTTACAAAAAATTTACAAAGATTAACCACAAATTTACAATTATCAGCTCTATAATTAATTATGACTATAAGATTCTTTGCTGTTGGACAACCTATAAGAGTGTTTCTTTTTTCTGTTTTCCCGCTCCTGAGGGAGAAATTTGACAGACATTAGCTCTTCATCCCGATTATAGATTTTTCTGAAATCTCGGCTTGAAAAGGAGGTGAAAAGAATGGGTAATGAAGGTTTAAGGAAAAAGGCTCTGTATGCTGTTGTTGTGATGGCGATCGGGGCGGCAGCGCTTTTCTTTCTCCTCCTGGGGCCGCCAAAACTGCTGGCCAAATCAGAATCACCCATTTTTTGCTCGGGGTGTCACGTCATGGAATCGAATTATGAGGCATGGATTCACGCAGGCGCGCACAGGAGGAAGAAATGCGTGGACTGTCATCTGCCGAACCAGAATACGGCCTTCCATTACATCTGGAAATCCTTTGACGGCCTCAAAGATGTGGCGTTCTTCTATTCAGGGAGGGTGCCCGAACAGATCAAGCTGACCTCTCACGGTGCAAAGGTGCTCCAGGAGAACTGCATCAGGTGTCATGAGACCACAGTGGAGTTCATCAGCCACGAGAGGCAATGCTGGGAATGCCACAGGAGAATCTCGCATAAAAGGAGCGGATCGATAGAAACCTTATAAAAAAGGAGGCTCGCGATGAAAAAAAGGAAACGAATAACTCTGCTCTTGTTTGTAATGATTGCGGCAACCTTGATATTCCTCTATGGTTGTCCTCCCCCGAAGACCGAGCAGGTAAAGACCGTGAAGATCGCAGAAGGTGAGATAGACCCCACCAACTGGGGCAAGGCCTATCCTGCAGAATATGAGTTGTGGAAAATGACGGAGAAGCCTGAGCCGGCAGGAAAGAGCAAATATAAGAGAGGGTTTGATGCAGATCGAGTATCGTACGACAAATTGTCTGAGTTTCCTTATATGGCCCTGCTCTTTAACGGCTGGGGATTCGGCGTCGAGTATAACGAGCCGAAGGGACATGCCAACATGCTGCGCGACCAACTCGAAGTCGATCCCTCAAGGGTAAAGGCGGGCGGGGCCTGTCTCACCTGCAAGACCCCCTATGCCCCGAAACTTGCCAGGGAAAAGGGCCTCGATTACTTCTCAAAACCGTACAAGGAAGTCCTTGAATTCATCCCCGAGAATCACAGGACCCTCGGTGTGGCGTGTGTCGACTGCCACGACAACAAGGACATGACCCTGCGCCTATCGAGAGACTTCACGCTCAAGGTGGCATTGAAGGATATCGGCGTCGACCCTGACAAACTGTCCCGTCAGGAGATGAGAAGCGCGGTCTGCGGCCAGTGTCACGTCACGTATGTGGTACAGAAGGACAAGGACATGCATTCGGTGAATGTCTTCTTCCCGTGGCAGGGCAGCAAATGGGGGAATATAAAGATCGAGAACATCATCAAGAAGATACGGAGCGACGAATCCTACAAGGAATGGAAGCAGACGGTAACAGGCTTTAAAATGGCCTTCATCAGACATCCGGAGTTCGAACTCTTCTCGGACAACAGTGTTCATTGGAAGGCCGGAGCCTCCTGCGCCGACTGCCACATGCCCTATACGAAGGTCGGGACATACAAAGTCTCCAATCACCGCGTGATGAGCCCCCTCAAGAACGACATGAGGGCATGCATGCAGTGCCACTCCGAGAGTCCTGAATGGTTGAAGGACCAGGTGACCACAATCCAGGACAGGACAGCGTCACTCATGCTCCGTTCAGGTTATGCCACAGCCACCGTGGCAAAGCTCTTCGAAATCGCCCATAAGGCCCAGGCTGAAGGTAAGAAGATCGACCAGTCACTCTATGACATGGCCAAGGATTACTATGAAGAAGCCTTCTATCGCACCGTTTATGTGGGTGCGGAAAACTCCGTGGGCTTCCACAATCCGACGGAGGCAGCGAGGATCCTCGGCGACGCAACCGCCTTTGCAGGCAAGGCAGAAGGGATCCTGAGGCAGGCCCTCGCAAAGGCCGGCGTCGATGTGCCGGTAAAGGTGAATCTCGAGCTGAACAAGTACCTCGACGAGAGGGGGCAGAAGAAACTGAAATTCCAGAAAGACGTGGAATTCAAAGACCCTTACGGCGTTCAGGAAAAGCTCCTGACCGTCTCGCAGACGAAATAGACCGAGAGAGGGTGCCGGATCTCCGAGGTTCGGCACCCTCCCGACAGCCTCGACCGATCTCTCTAAAGGAGTGTACCATGAAAGAATCAGGACTCCTGCTTTGCCTAGTGCTCATGATTCTTCTTCCGGCAATCTTGTCCGCCGGAACTCCCAGAAAACATCCTTCCGTTCCTGAAGACCTGCCATGCTCAGAATGTCATGCTCCCCAAACTCAGGAATGGCAGAGCGGAAAACATGGTCTCGTAAATGTCGGCTGCGTCGTTTGCCATGGTGCTGCGGACAGAACCTTCGATGCAAGGCCCGACATCTATCGGTGTAGGGGATGCCATGGCTCTCAAGTCGTCGATGTGGAAAAGAATTTCCCTGCAGGGAAGAGAGACTGCTCTCTCTGCCATGATAGGCACTCAACAAGCACCCGGTTTCACAAGGAAAGGGGCAAGTGATGGACATGACCAGAAGGCAACTTCTCAAATACACAGCGGCAATTGCGGCAGCCTCTGCCGCTGGGCTTGACCTCGTCCTCCCCGAAGGGCTCACTGCGGCCGCTGCAGAGAGATGGGTCAAGGCCGTATGCAGGTACTGCGGTGCGGGCTGCGGTGTTTATGTGGGAGTCACGAAAGGAAGGGTCGTTGCCGTTCAGGGAGACAGGGACAACTGGAACAAAGGACTTCTCTGCATCAAGGGGTATTATCTCCCGCCGATCCTCTCTGCCGGCGACAGGGCAAAATATCCGCTCCTGAAGAAGGGCGGCTCCTTCAACCGGATTTCGTGGCAAGAAGCTCTGGATCTCATGACAGAAAAATTTGCAAGCTCCATAAGGGCTCATGGCCCTCATTCCGTTGCGTTCTACGGTTCCGGGCAGGCTTACACCGAAGAGTCTTATGTCATCAATAAACTCTTCAAGGGAGGCCTCGGGACAAACAATATCGACGGCAATCCGAGGCTCTGCATGGCATCTGCAGCAGTCGGCTATGTCTCAACCTTCGGCAAGGACGAGCCCATGGGCGCCTATGATGACATTAACCATGCCGATTGTTTCTTCATTATCGGATCGAATATGGCAGAGGCCCATCCCGTGTTGTTCGCGCTCCTCAATGAACGAAAGCAGAAAGGCAAGGACGTAAGGATCATCATGGCCGACCCCAGAAAGACCCTCTCTGCAAGGATCGCGGATCTTCACATGAGCTTTACCCCAGGCACTGACCTCGAGATTTTGCACGCCATGGCCCATGTGATCATCAAGGAGAATCTCTATAGCAAAGAGTATGTGAACAATCACCTCGTATTCAAGACGATAAAAGAGGACAAGCCCGAGAAGGTCTCCTTTGAGGAATACGTCAAGTTTCTGGAAGACTATACGCCCGAGAATGCCGAAAGAGTCACGAAGTGTCCGAAGGACGAAATCATCAGGGCAGCGCAGTGGTTTGCGAGGTCAAAGGCGACGACAAGCTTCTGGTGTATGGGACTGAACCAGAGGACAAGGGGAGTATGGGCAAACAACCTTGTCCATAACCTGCACCTCCTCACAGGACAGATATGCAGGCCCGGAGCGACAACCTTTTCCCTTACAGGCCAGCCCAACGCATGCGGCGGCGTCAGAGATGGCGGGCTTCTCAGCCACCTCCTTCCCTATGGAAGGCTCGTGACGAATGAAAAGGACAGAGAAGAGATGGAGAAATTCTGGGGTCTTCCCCAGGGAAGGATACATCCTAAACCCGGACCGACGGCCGTCGATATGTTCAGGGCCTTCGGCAAACGCGAAATTAAGGCTCTATGGATAGCCTGCACAAACCCCGGCCAGAGTCTCCCGAATCTCGATCCTTACAGAAAGGGCATGGAAGGCAAGGAGACCTTCCTCGTCGTATCAGAAGCGTACCATCCCTCAAAGACCTCAGAGCTTGCAGACCTTGTGCTCCCTGCAGCATTATGGGTCGAAAAGGACGGGACCTATGGCCAGTCCGAACGAAGGTACCAGTACATTGAAAAGGCGGTCGATCCTCCTGCTGAGGCAAGACCGGACCTTATGGTCATGATAGATTTTGCGCAGCGGATCATGAAGGCCCTCGGCAGGGAGGATGAGGCCAGAAGACTCTTTGCCTTCAAGAATTCAGAGGACGTATGGAATGAAATCCGCCAGTGCTCAAGAGGCACCGCCTACGACTTTATGGGCATGACAAGGGCGAGACTCAAAAAAGCCCACGGAATACAGTGGCCATGCCCGACAGAAGACCATCCCGGGACAATGAGGAGATACACGGCCAGGCACGGCGACCCTCTTCTGAAGAAGTTTGACCCCCAGGCCATCGATGTCTCATTTTACGGGGCAAAGGCAGACGGCAACAGGGCCACTGTCTGGCTCAGGCCCTATAAAGGTCCTGCCGAGCCAGCTGACGCTGAGTATCCCTTCGTTTTATCCACGGGGAGACAGCTCGAGCATTGGCATACCGGCACGATGACCTTCAGCGTCCCTGAATTAAAGAGGGCAGCGCCTTCCGCCTATGTAGAGATCAATACAGCCGATGCCCGGAAGATCGGTATCAAACACAGGGATAAGGTGAAGATTACCTCAAGGCGGGGATCAATCGTCATTGAGGCAAAGGTGGTTGATGTGCCGAGGGACGGTATGGTCTATGTCCCTTTTCATTATCCTGACAAACTGATTAATCTCCTTACCACAGACGCCTACGACGCCCTTTCAAGACAGCCCGAATTCAAGATCTGTGCCGTCAGGATCGAGAAGGCATAGTATGCCGGTTGCAGGCGCCGTTGTCGATATTCAGGAGGGTTCGAGCGAGGCTGTATTGAAGAGCCTCGCTCTCATAGACAATGTGAGTGTCTATGGTGTCAAGAACAACAGGATCGTAGCCGTTATAGAGGATGCCGGCATGCCGGGCATGGAGGAGACAATAACGCGGATATATGCCATTGAACATGTTATCGGCATCTATCCTGTTTACGCTGGAGGCTATGAGGGACCGTAACCTGCTGAGACCCCCCGGCACCGGTCCCGAGCATCTCTTTATCTCCCGGTGCATACGGTGCGCCAGGTGTGTTGAGGTCTGTCCTTATGGGTCGATAAAGATTGCAAGACTCTTGGACGGATTGTCTGCCACGGGCACTCCGGTAATCAAGCCGCGGGGCATGCCCTGTTATCTCTGTATGAAATGTCCGGCGGTATGCCCGTCAGGCGCCCTCGATCGCCGCGTCAGGAGCAGGCGAGAAGTCAGAATGGGCATCGCTCAGGTAAAGAAACAAGACTGTCTCGCCTGGCAGAATACCATATGCAGGAGCTGCTATCAGAGCTGTCCGATCTTTGATGAGGCTATCACACTGGACGGGGCCTTGCGGCCCGTCGTCGATGAGAAGAAATGTGTAGGCTGCGGCATCTGCGAGCATGTCTGCCCTGTTGAACCTTCAGCGATCACCGTAAAGTCAGGGGGCAGGAGATGGGGCTGACGGTCTTCAGAAGGGTTACCCAGGTGTCGGCGATAGCATTCATAATAGCAATCCCTTTGCTGAGCAGGGACGGAATAACCTTTCTTGCGGGAAACCTCTATTCCCTTGCAATAGGCCCTGTCACCGTTGCCGATCCTCTCATCGGTTTTCAGGTGATCATCTCGACCCTTTCCTTCGAGAAAACTCTCCTCCTTTCTATGATCATACCCCTGTGCCTCGCACTGGTCTTCGGGAAGGTCTTCTGCAGCTGGATCTGTCCGCAGAATACGATCTCAGAGTACATCGATTTCCTCTCAAGAAAAACGGGGATGAGAAGGCTCTTTCTCATGCCTGTTACAGCAAAACCGCGGTACGTGATCCTCATGGTTCTGTTTTTGCTGACGCCTCTTGCCGGGTTCCCCCTCGCGGCAATTCTATCAGCTCCCGGCATCATCTCGCTCCAACCGGTGAGATATGTCTATGAAGGCGCGGCCGGCTTGGAACTGGGTCTTATTGGCGCCATCGTTCTTGCCGAAATGCTCTTTGCGAGACGCCTTTGGTGCAACTACGTCTGCCCTATCGGGAGTTTTCTCGGGATATTCCGGCTGGGAATGACCCTCAAGGTTGTGCACAGAGGAGATAAGCCACAGCCCTGTATGAAATGCCTCGAGTGCGTGAAGGCCTGCCAACTCGGATTGAATCCGATGGGAGGGAAGATCTATCCTCTCTGTCACAACTGTGGCGATTGCGTCGCAGCCTGTGAAAGGATGAACGGCCCGGCGAAACCCCTTTCCTTCAGGTTTTCGCGAAATGCCTGAAGGAGGCAGCAAAACAGAACCGTAAGGGGAGGTGACGATGACCGGCATTATCGTTGAGGTGGAGGAAAAATACCGGGACAATCTCTCGAAGACCCTCGCTGGAATTCCCCATATCACCATCCATAGCCAGACCGGCAACCACATAGGACTCGTCGTAGACACCGATGACATCCACGTACTGACAGAAACCGCGAAAGAGCTCCAGGGGATGAAGGGAGTGGTCGGGATCCATCCCGTCTTTTCTCAGGAATCCTTTCCTTTCTGACCCTATCCTTCACGCCATCTTCACTCTCCGCTTCTTTTCTCACAAGCATGATATAGGTCATAGCGCTCCTCCTGACCGTCGTTATAAACTGGTATCAGAAGATGCAAGAACAATAAGCCTGTCCGGCAAAGGAGGAAAGCGTTGGAACAGTATCTGAACAAGGGAATCAAGGAGATCATTCGGGAGTTTCCTCAGGTGGGGGATATCCTCAATGAGTTTCATATCGGCTGCGCCCCGTGCAACGTCGGCACATGTCTTCTGAAAGACATTGTGGAAGTCCACAATCTCCCCATCGAGGCAGAACGTGCGCTTATGGAGCGGATCAGCAGGGTCATCTACCCCAACCAGGCGGTCGAGGTCCCTATGATCGAAAGGAAAGCCCCCATGGCAAGCGGAGAGATAAAATACTCTCCGGCAATGAAGGCACTCGTGGACGAGCATACCGTAATCAAAAGGCTCCTCGCCCTCATACCGCAGATCCTCGAAGACCTCGATCTGACAAGGGAGGAGGACCGGAACCTCATCTTGGACGTCGTCGACTTCATCCGTTCCTATGCCGACCGTTACCATCACGCAAAGGAAGAGGATATCCTTTTCAAGGCATTTGACGAAGGTCTCGAAATCGTGAAGGCGATGCATGAAGAGCACAGGATCGGGAGAGGGCACGTAAAGGCGGTGATGGAGGCCGTCGAGACAGAAGACACCCGGTCGGCAGAAGATCACCTGACGTCATACGGACAACTCCTTGCAGGACACATCAGGAAGGAGGATGAGGTTCTCTATCCTTGGATGGACAGAAACCTTTCGACGTCGCAGGTGGGCGCCCTCTTTGCCCGTTTTGCTGAGACCGACAAGAGATTCAGTGACACTTCTGTCAGGCAGAAGGAGTTCATTAGATCGCTCGAAACAAAATTCAGCCATAAGGAGGTAACAACACATGTTTAGCGGATGCCCAGGATCACAGGCAGTCGATTTCAGGACAAAGGAGGCGCAGGAAGATGCTCCTGCAACAAGGGTTCAATCACAGCTCAGGCAATGGCCGATTCAGCTCCATCTCGTCTCGCCCGTCGCGCCCTATTATCAGGGAGCGGACGTGCTCTTGACAGCGGACTGTGTCGCCTATGCACTCGGCAATTACCATACCGACTATCTGAAGGGAAAATCTCTGGCCATAGCGTGTCCAAAACTCGACAGCAGCCAGGAGGTCTATTACGAGAAGATCAAGAGCTGGATCGAAGACGCCAAGATCAACACCCTCACGATCATGATCATGCAGGTCCCCTGCTGCTCTGGTCTTTTGAAAATAGCCGAACAGGCGGCAAAGGATTCGAACAGGAAGGTCCCGATCAAGTATAGCGTGGTCGGTCTTCAGGGTGACATCCTGAAAGAGGAATGGTTGTAAGTTCAAGGAGGCTGCGGCCCTGTCACCAGGACCGTAGCCTTTCTTTTTTTACCAACCAAACCTCAAGTCAGACCTCGCAAATTCATTGCCATAGTAGAAGCCGTCGATGTCCTTCATGCTGACGGTGATCCCTGCTTTCCGGAAGAACCGGTCCCAGCCTATCCTGGTTATCCATTCCTTGATCCTCTCGTCCGGCTCTGCATCCCCTATCCATGCGTCCATAATCTGCACCACGGCCTTCACAGCCGCTTCCCATCGGGGAGGGTCATTGGGTATGTAAGGGATGACGACTCTTCCGAGATCGGGACCGCTGCCGGTGTTGGATGCCTTGCCACCCACGGACACGGCAAAGCCGTCGAGTTTCGGATCCCCGGTCAATATGGACTCACAGTGCATCGTGCAGGCACCGCAATGAATGCATTTCTCAGCGTTGATCGTAACGCTTTCCTTGCCCTTCGGTTTTATGGCGCCTGTGGGACAGCTATGGATCACCGTAGGCTGCTCACAGATCTTGATCTTGTCCTCAAGGACGATCGGAAGATCCCTGTGGACACCGATGATGCCGATATCGGCCATGAGCGCCTCTTCTATGTTGGCGCACCCGCCGATATTGATCTTCAGCCATGCAGGAAGCCTTTGATCCCTGAAATCTTCGATGAGCGCGTCGCCAAGGGCCTTAGCGATACCGGGCGAGTCTGTGGCAGGAAGATTGCAATGAATCCAGCTCGGACATGCCATGATATTATGGAGGGAGTTCTTTGTCCCGCCCACGGGGAATCCGAGCGCCTCCACCTCTTCTACTAGTTCGTCGATCTTCTGAGAATTCACGTCCACAAACTCAAAGGAGTTTCTCAGGGTAATCCTGAAATACCCTCCCGAGTACCTGTCGGCAAGGTCACAAAGATTAAGCATGGAGGCGACGCTGATCCTGGAAGGCGGCATTGCCGTTCTCACCGTATAACATACGTCGCCTGACTCTGCGATTCGTTTTATGACTCCCGGTCTCACAACCTCATGGGTGTCCCATTTCCCGTAATTCTTCAGGATTACCTGCGGGATATTCTCCTCAACAGACGGTACGCCTACACCACCGACCTTACTCATTTCGCACGTCCTGTCTCTTCGACGTCCCAGTGATAAAAGGTATTCCTCCTCGGTGAAGAGAAATGCATCGTAGATGGTTCAACTCCGCAGTATTCAAGGAACTTGTCGAAACCGAGACGCTGCATCATGTCCCCTATCCTCTCCTTTTTTCTGCCGTGTTCATCATAGACCTCGCAGATCTTACCGTATGCCTGAACGAGTTCCCGGTAGTCAGGAGGGGTTGCCTTCACAAAGGGGAAGACCACCTTCCCCTTCATCGGTCCGTATCTCCCCTTCATCTTGCCGCCTGCAGTCAAGGCAACACCCCGGTCATCTCCAGGTTTAATGGCAGGCACCCGGTTGATGCAGTACATGCACCTGACGCACCTGTCCCCGTCGATCTCGAGTTTCTTGCCGTCCCACTTCATGGCGTCAGGCGGACAGTGGTCACAGACCCACTCGATGTTGCCGCCTGCCTTGACCCACTCTGCGAGTCTTTCCTGGTCCACCTTCGGCAGGTCCCTGAAGACGCCGATAATTCCGATGTCGCCGTGGAGAAGCGCTTTCCCGCAGTCATTCGGACAGCCCGCCATCTTCGTCTTGATCTTGAAGGGAAATCTCGGATACTGGATGTCGTCGATGTAGTGCTTCGTCATGAAGTGTTTGATTCGAGGGGCGTCCATGGTCGCATATTCGCAGAGGGCCGGGCCCATACAGTCAGGGATGTTCCGAATCGCGTCCCCTGCCGACCCGACATCATAGCCCATGGAATTGAGCTCAAGCGTGACGGCCTTCATCTGGTCATCGTTCATGATGCCGCAGATCTCGATATTGGAGTTCGTCGTGAGCACATGCAGGGAGCTATCACCGTGCTTGTCTGCGAGCTCGCATATCTTTCTGAAAGCCGTAGTTGTATAGAAATTGCCGGGATTACCGAGCACCCTAATGAGGTGTGAATGACTTATGATGTCCGGCCTCCTCGACTTTCTCGCGATCGCCCCTGAGCCTAGGCCGGGCACCGATGACATGCCGCCATGCCCCCACTGCGTCAATCCCTGCCTCATCCCCTCTTCATACATCATGAGGGGGTAGCGTGTCTTCTTCAGCTCCTTTGCGTGGCTGGGCCAAGGGCCTTCCGAGAGTGCATCCATGAGCGGGGTCTCACTCTCTTTTTCAGCAGTGAACTCTCCGCCCGGATGTGTTAACAATTCATTTGGCATACGTACCTCCCTTTGGGTTTATTCCATCTTAATGTTATCTGCATTACGACGAATAGTATATGATCTGTATCATATAGTGACCTTCCTGTTCTCAAAACTATCTTGTTCGTGAAGGCGGGCTTGGTGAGAAGCCCTGTGCGTGATACCCTTCATAGTTGCCGACTACAGCTGTATGCTCAATGCGGGAGATCTCTCTCGGTGAAGTCCTCGGAGGACCTTACTTCCGGATACTCATCGCATATACAGGGATTCAATCCATGCCTGCCTTACGCTTGTTTGCAGCAGGTTGACTACCACCGTATCAGGACGAATACTATTGACAGGAACCCTCTCTTAAGGTATATCTTAATCATCATTTTTCGTTACGGCAGGCTGGGATGAAAGAGAGCAGTGATCTGAGTTTGCTTGTTGAGGAGGCTGTTAGAGACCACGGAAAACTCCGGAACATCATATCCCTTCTCTATGATGACGATATGGCACGGCGCTTTGCAGCGGCAAAGGCATTGGGAGAGATCGCGAGAAGAGAACCGGAGCTCATGAAACAGAGATGGGAACGCATCTTCAGGGCCTTTGACGACACCATGAGCTGCTGGGGAGCGGCCGAGGCCCTGGGAGAGGTGGCAAGGAACCTGCCGCACCTCAGAGGGAAGATCATCCTTTTTCTGAGGGGATTCAGGAGAGACGAGTGCAGTTGTCAGGGGTATATATGGGCGATGTGCAGAATCTGTCAGGTCGACAGGGGCAGGACCGGCGACTTCATCCCTGAGCTGGAAGAGTTCCTGAATTCGCCGAATGTCTGCATGACAGGACAGGCTCTCTGGGCATTGGGCGAACTTCAGATAAAAGAATTGGCGGGAAGGATGAAAGGCTTCCTCGGGGATCAAAGGGAGATATGGTTCTATGAGAACGATTCCGTCTCAAGAAAACATATCGGCACAATCGCGGAAGAAGCGCTCAAGAAGATGGGAATTGAGTGATCATGCTTTGGGGCGCCATACCTGTTGCATTACAACCAGATCTCATCGGAAGGAAAGCGGAAATGAAGCCCCTTGAACCCTATGTTTTTCTGAAACAGAAAAGGTATTGGATATTTTCCTCTGTCATTTTCATCCTGATGGCTGCTCGCACACTCACCGGCATCTGGTTAGGCGATTTTTGGGAGCATGCTGCAGTTATCCGGGAGCTTACCACAAACCTCCTCTCGCCAAGGCACCCCCAACTTCTCGTGGACGCCCCTCACGCCTTTTTTTCGCCATACAGCGTCGGGGTCGCACTCATCTCAAGGTTGATGAATCTTGACTCTGTATCCTCACTTGCCCTCGTAGGGCTGGCGAATCTCGTCTTATTTCTCATCGCATTCCGGTGGTTCATTGTCCGCCTCTTTGAGAGTGATGGTGAGGCGATATCTTTTTATGCTCTTTTCTTTGTCCTAGTCCTCTGGGGAGGGGACCCGTGGTTCTGGAGCGCATTTTTCCATATAGCTGTCCTTGGCTTCGTCCTGCCATATCCCTCAACTTTTGCCTCCGCACTCATGCTCGCCTCGTTCGCGCTTTACTTGAGTTACCTGAAGAATGGGAAGAAGGTCTATTATGTGCTGCTCATCCCGGTTATGAGCGTGGTCTTTCTCTCTCACCCCACCACTGCAATCGTGATGTGCGTTGCCTTGGTTTCTTTTTCTCTTGGCTATTTGGAGAGGGTTTCGTTGCGGAACATTATAACCCTCTTCGCCGCTTTCGCTATGTCTTTCTGCTTGGCCTCTGTCTGGCCGTATTACAGCTTTCTCGGTCTCATCACGGGCCAGGCGCCCGACTTTCACAGGCAAAGCAGGTTGCTGTATCAGCAGGTCCTCGAGAGAACATTTCCTGCCCTCGTCGGTATCCCTATTCTTACTATCAGGCTGAAGAAGAATATCCTTGACCCCATAGCCGTAACCTTTTTTGGCTTGGCCATGGTTTATTTCTACGGGTATGTCTCGAACCAATGGGGGTATGGCAGAGTCATATCACACATGATGATGATGCTTCAAATCTCCCTTGCCTGTCTTGCGGCCCAGTTCGAGTCCAGGTGGTTATCGCGCACAGTCGTGAAGCTGAGTTATGCAGGCATGTTCTTGCTCTCCCTTATTTTTATTCTCAATATTCTTGCGTACAAAAGGGATGATAGCCGGAAATACTCGTTCCTTTCCCACTATGTAAGACAGTATGACCTTGTCTTGTCAGACCTGGAAACGAGCAGGTATGTCCCTGCCTTTGGAGGCAAGGTTATTGCGAACCCCTATCCGTTCTACTTCGTTCCAGATTATGCGGCTAGGAAGAGGGACCTCGTGCATTTTTTTGATCAGGCAACCACCAATCAGGAGAGGATGGAGATTATCAGGAAATATCAGCCGGCTTTTCTGCTCTACAAGAGGGCTTTTTCAAGGACAAGCCTCTCGCTATATGATTCTCTGGGGCAGTTCGGCAAGGTCATCTATTCAGACGGGGATTTTATATTGCTGTCTTTGAAGAAAATATCAGATTGATCCTTGGGCTAAATGCTCTGCTTTTCTCATTTTGAAGTAATAGGGACTCAAGGCGAAGTTCGCATCACAAAGTCATGTCAGGTGAAGGATAAAAAACCTCTTCGGCCACAAAAAAGCGTCTTGAACGCCGGTAAGGTATTTCCTCAGAGCTAGGCAGCAACTGTTCACCGTAGACGTGTTCATAAGGCACGGAAAATCAGTCTGCAACATGTGTTTTCAGCGAAACCAAGAATGCTTCAAGCCTCTCTTTCTTTTCAGGGCTCATGGCGAGAAACTTAACGGCAATCTTTATCCTTTCGCTGTCGAGAACTGCCTCCGCTGCCTGTATCCTGATCGTGAATCCCTCGATCCCGGAAACTTGCTGCTGACCCTCGTCGTCTTTGAGATCGATCACGATCTTTTCGAGGATTTGGGGAAGAGTGTTCTTTCTGCTGAAATAACTGGAAAGCCCGCCAAGACTGATGTCAATGAGATTCCCGCGAACCTGGTTCGATCTAAACCTCAGGGAAACCGGAGTACTTGCGGTGATCCGCTCATGTTCCCTCATGTTACCTACTCTCGAACTTATTCGTAACCGCGTTCATTTTTTGAATAAGCACATCGGTCGTGAAGGGTTTGATGATATATCCATTCCGGCCTAACTGAATTGCCTTCATGACATTTGCTTTATCGTCGACCGCTGTGAGCATTATTAATGCGCAGTAAGAGTTTAGCCGATTAAACTCTCGTATAGCCATCCGCAAAAGACTTGTCAATAATAGGCGCTCCAGAGGGTCACTATCGTATTAATGATGGCCCTATCTCGTCTAGGAAGTATTTACGCTCAGCTTTCCTCACTTCCTCCGCTTCAAAATATTATACGCTCCGGATATGCCCAAGCCTAGAGCTGTCAGAAGCGCACCCCAAGGAGTAAAGAACGGGACGTCTACTAGTAAATGATCATCTGGCTGAGCCAAAGCATTGCTCGATAATAAAAGAACCAAGACAACAGAGGACAGGATATAACTCTTTTTCATTCTTGACACCTCCTTTCATGGAAGCAGCTTACTGCAAAGATTTGAATTCAATGGAAAGCCACCAGTTAGCTACCTTGCGGGAAGAATGGCTTTGTCGACAGCCTCCATTTCATAAAGTGTATCACGGAGCATCTTGACTGTCAATGTGAACTTTCCGAACTGTGAACTTTCCGAACTTTCAATGGCTAAATGAATAGAGACAATTCTGTATCGAGAGTTACTAGGGCAAAAGCCTACCCTAGTGTAGTGAGTCTAACGCTTCTTTACATATGTTTGACTGCATTTGGTGTCATTCCCGCGTAGGCGGGAATCCAGGCGCCCTTGTTTTCCAAAGAAAATGGATTCCCGATTACTACATCGGGAATGACGGGCAAGGAACTTTACGACGTTTCTTATGTAAAGGGACTTCTGAATCATTACACTAGTTGTTTAATGACAGATGTACTCGGAAAATTCAATCGTGATCTTGTTGCGAGAACTTCTATCGGTAACTGTTATTATCTCAAAACACCAACCTCTCAAGATTGTAGCCATCGAAATATGTGATGCTCTCGATAGTCGGGGATCGTCACGACTGAGAAGATCCTCAATAAGATATTCAGTGAGTTCTGCATAGGCAAGTGGGAGAGCCTTCGTCCTTACTTGCGGAACCTCAGGAAAAGAAAGAGACCGATGAGAAAAGGCTCAAACCGTATCACCATATTGTCGGTAAAGCTCCAGAGAAACTGATAGAGGAGGGTGGTCGGTGTCCCAGATTTTTGGATAGCCCTGTCAGTCAGAACATCCGTCAGTTCCTTAGCCTCGAGGGAGAAGAGATAGAGAAGGTGGACGGAGAGGAGGAGCGAGAGCGCCTCTCCATACGCCCTGGGTTTCCTGCGCAGAAAAGGGTAGAGTGAAGCCATGATCGCAAAGGTCAAAGGGGCATTGAAGGTATAGGAGGATATCTTCACCGGAATGTCGATAAGGATATCTGACCCATGTCCCAGAGGGGCGAAGGTCACCTCGACCCCATCCCTTTCATGGGTCATCTCCTGAAACTTTACATCCTTGATACCGGCAACGAGCTTGGATGCAGCATAGATGGTTCCTCTTCCGTAGGAATCCTTCACGGTTATCCAAAAGATGAGGAAGAGGAGATAGGAGATAAGAAAGACACCGATCGCCTTGAGGATGACGCGCCTATGCTGTCTTATCATTTCTTGCATAATCGAGGTAGAGAAAGAAGAGTCCGAGTGAGACGGCGATCATCATCCCCTGAGCCACATAGATATGGAGGTATTCAAAGAGGCCTTTGAAGTGGAGAGCGGCATATGCCAGCGATGCTATCCTCAGGATGTTTATCACCTGGATAACGAAAAAGCCTAATGCAATGCCGATGATCTTCTTCTTCGCCGTTGACGGAAATGCTATTACAGCGACTGAGTAAATCATCACCGCTTCAAGACCGTTGCATCCGAACTTGACATCAAGGGATATTGACGGCAGACGGATCACAGAGCCCTGATAACTGCAGGGAATGCTCATAAAGCGAAGAAGATCGGAGGTGGTTCGCACCACGCCCTGCGTGTAGATACCGTTCAGATCGATCATGTCCTGTATTGGTTTGAGCCCTATAAGAAGAAAGAACCCGCCCATGAGGGCAAGGTATGTTGTCGCAAAGCGGCCGATGCTCGGACGACCGGTCTTCTTCTCCTTACCGCCCTTGGCAGCCTTATCGGTTCTTTTCTTCTGCATGCCATTTCGAGAAAGCTAAAATAACGTCTACTACTATACCATACCGCCGTCATCCTCTATCTTTTCCGTCGCCTCAGTGGCAACGAGAGGGTAATTACAATTCCTTAATTTGTTTCTTTATGCCGCCTATGAATCCTGTCCAAACAATTCCTGCCCAATAGGTGGCAAAAAAAAGGATGACACCCAAAAGAAAAGAGGTGACTACTACGGCAATGTCCAGAACCCCAGCACCATCGGAAAAAAAAGTTGCTCGATAAGTTTCAAAAGATCGTCGCTTCGCCACCGAATGGGATCTATCATCGAGAATAGCAAAATCAATGTGATTTCTGTTTAGATATGGTTTATTTTAAGCGTCATTCTGTTGCAATATGTTGAGGAAGGATATTTATTAGAAGTGTTCTCTTCGACTTTGGTAGAATCAGGGCCAACCAATCACGTTTCGCGATAAAATAGAGAGACAGAAGCTGAGTGCATTTGCTAAGAGACTCCAGCTGAAATAGCGCCTAAGCCCAAAAATACGCATATATGCCGCTTCGACCATGACAGCAAATGTCTCGCAGGCGATAACCATCTTCACATATGAATCAGGAATCAAAGCAGGAAATACGAACCAGACTATCGGATGTGTAATTGTGCTGGCGCCAAACGCGACAGCGACTCTTTTTGATCTTGAGAAGTTTACTTCATTAAGAGCATAGGTATAGAGGGGGACTTC
>DASRZP010000074.1 GCA_035686305.1 Thermodesulfovibrionales bacterium
GCGCAAAGGGTTTTATAATGGTGATCCTTTCTGGTAAACTTGAGAAAAATTCGGCAGGAGCAGAGATGTTTAAACTGATAAGCAGGCTCATCTGTCTCGTCGTCATCGCCGTTGTTGTCTTTCTCGTCCTGTCTTTCATGAGCGGCGGAGAAAAGTTCAGATGGTTCGGAAAAAAGATCCAGGACGAGAGCGAGAAGGTCGGCGAGAAGGCAGACCGGCTGAGACAGACGGGCGAAAGGGTCCTCAAAGGCGTCGAAAAGACAAGAGAGACGCTCGATCATTTCATGGGCAAAAAAAGTGAAAAATCTCCTTGAGGCTCGGGGTATAGAAAAATCTTTTCGTACTGACGCAGGGGAACTCAGGATATTGAAGGGTGTTGACCTCTTGCTTCAGGGGGGCGAGGTTGTCGGGATCGTCGGGGCATCTGGCGTCGGAAAGAGTACGTTTCTCCACATCCTCGGCGCCCTTGATGAACCGACGGCGGGAAAGATATTCTATGAGGGCAATGATATTTTTAGTCTGGATTCCTCCTCCCTCGCCTCATTCAGGAACAGGACGATCGGTTTCGTCTTTCAGTTTCATCACCTCCTGCCCGAGTTCACGGCGCTCGAAAACGTGATGATGCCGGGCCTCATAGCAGCTCAGGACTTCGATGAACTGCAATCCCGTGCCGAGCAGCTCCTCGCAGACCTTGGGCTCTCCGGAAGGAGAGATCACAGACCGGGCCAGCTTTCAGGAGGCGAGCAACAGAGGGTTGCTGTTGCGAGGGCGCTGATCCTGAATCCCAAGGTTGTGCTCGCTGACGAACCGACAGGAAACCTCGATACGGCGACAGGCGAGGAGTTGTTCCAGCTCCTCCTGAGGATACATGAAGAGAGGGGCACGACGTTCGTCATCGTGACCCATAACGAGTCCCTTTCGAAACGGTGCCACAGGATTGTTCAGATGGAGGATGGGAGGCTGAAGGGTTGAACCCGAGGCTAAGGTGAAGGTTGAGGCTGAGAACGCCAAATCTCAACATTATCTCAGCCCTAGCCTAATTCTTTTCCGTTATCGACGTAACCTGTTCAATGGGGATTACGATCCAGCCGGTCTCGCCCTCGAGATAGACCTCCACCTCATTCATCTCAACGAGTCTGCCGGTATAAACGATCTCATTTGCCGTCACATCAACAATCTTATTGATCAGATCATTCATCTCATCTCCCCTTTTTTGAGGTCCCGAGGTTGTGGACCAGTTCAGCTCCCACAAGGAATATGCACGATGAATAGAATACCCACAACAAGAATATCACAAATGCCGAGAGGGGGCCATAGATGGTGCCCAGTCTGACGACATTCATCACATAGAGTGTAAAGAGGTGCTTTGCCGCCTCAAGGAAAATGGCCGTGAAGAATGCCCCTGACACCGCGTGAAAAAGCTTCACCCTCTTCTTCGGTAAAAAGAGATAGAGGGTCATGGCATTGAGCTGTACCAGGAGCAGGGGGATGACAAAGCGAATGAAAAAGCCGGTCACCTCGCTTATCTGAAGTCTCGGAAAGAACTCCTTCAGGGTCTTGAGCATCGACATCAACGACGTGGCGCTGAAGGAGATCAGGAGGAAGGCTATGATCAGGGTGATGACGACTAAGGAGAGAATGAAGGATACGAAAAAGGACCTCCCCTCTTTTGTCTTAAAGGTTACGTGTATGGCCTTTTCGAGGGATGAAAACAGTTCATACGACAGAAACCCGTAGAGGAGCAGTGATAGTCTGCCGAGGCCCTTGTGGGTGATGATGTTGCCGAGTTCCGTCGTTATCTGAGAGGTGATCTTCGGAAAGAAGCTTACGAGCTTCGACAAGAAAAAATGATAGAACTCCCTGTTCTCGCCCAGGAAATATCCGAAGATCGTCACGAGCAAGAGACAGAACGGAACGATGGCCATCATGGTGAAGAAGGAGATCGAGCCGGCAAGCATCGGCCCGCCATCCCTGAAAAAATCGACAAAACTTCTGAAGATGAGCTGTATGATTCGTATGAGTATCACGCAGGATTCTTCTGCTTCACATAGACCCTGATCGGCGTCCCCCGAAAGGAGAAGCGCTCTCTGAGGCTTCTCTCGAGATAGCGAATGAAGGCATCCTTGAGACCCTCGGGCTTGTTTGCAAATACCACAAAGGCAGGGGGTCCTGTCCCCACCTGGGTGATATAGTTAAGCTTGATCGCTTTCCCTTTATAGAGCGGCAGGGGAGGGAGGTGATCGAGCGTCTTCTTCAGGAAAACATTCAGTTCAGCCGTAGGTATCCTCTTCTTCCGTTCCTCCATGACCTCGTCGATCAGGGGAAATACTTTCGTGACCCTCTTCCGTTCGAGTCCTGAAATGGTCAGCATCGGCGCATGAGTGAAGAACCAGAGCTTGCTCTTGAATTCGTTCTGATAGTGTTTAAAGACCGTCTCAGGGTCCTCAAGCAAATCCCATTTGTTCAGGAGAAAGACAGCACCCTTCCCGTATTTCTCGATAATGCCGGCTATGCGCTTGTCCTGTTCGACGATCCCCGACGAGGCATCGAGGACAACGAGGGCGACATCGCACCGCTCAATGCTCCGTATCGCCCTCACCATCGAGTAGCGCTCGAGGGAATAACCGATCTTGCCCTTTCGCCTGAGGCCTGCCGTGTCGATGAAGAGATACTTCTTACCGTAATAGGTGCAGACGGAATCGACGGAATCCCTTGTAGTCCCGGCCACCGGACTGACGATCATTCTTTTCTTGCCCGTCAGGGTATTCACGAGGGTGGACTTGCCTACGTTCGGTCTGCCCACAACAGCTACCTTGGGATAATCGATCGCCTCTTCCCCTGGCTGCCTTTCCGGAAGGAGCGTGACAAGGACATCCATGAATTCTCCGAACTCGTATCCGGTCTCTGCGGAAAGGGCGAAGAGTCTATCGACTCCAAGCCTGTAGAAATCATAAAGCCTGTCCTCCCTTGAAGGCGCATCGACCTTGTTCACGACCCACAAGACCTCTTTCCCTGAGGCCCTGAGGAGCTTCGAGAGTTCAATGTCGTTCGGGTTGAGTCCTTCCTTGCCGTCCATGAGATGGATGATGAGATCAGCCTCATCAATCGCAAAGAGCGCCTGTTCTTTGACCTCGAGGAAGATGTCTTCTGAGGGCTCAGGGTAGAAGCCCCCGGTATCGACGACGATAAAGGACTTCCCTTCCCACTCGGCGTCCAGGTAATTCCTGTCCCGAGTAACGCCGGGAATGTCCTCGACGATGGCGGCTTGAGACCCTACCATCCTGTTAAAGAGGGTTGACTTCCCGACATTCGGTCTGCCTACAATGACGACAAGGGGCTTTGCCATAGGATCTCGTGGAGGGTTAGATGATGGTGTTCTGTCCCATCATTTCGAAGATGAAGTCGATCTCGATGGGGGCATTCAGGGGAAGGACAGAGACGCCTACTGCGGCCCTCGCATGTCTGCCCTTGTCGCCAAAGATGACACGAAGTAGGTCCGATGCGGCATTCAGGACCTTGGGCTGCTCAAAGAAGTCTGGTCCCGATGCTACATAGCCCGTGACTTTTATGCACTGTACAATGGCATCAAGGCTTCCGGCGGTTGCCTTTATGACGCTCAGGGCGTTCACAACGGCCTGTCTTGCAGCTTCCTGGGCCTCTCCAAGGGATACCCCTTCTCCGACCCTTCCCGTATGCATTAGTGTTCCCTCCTTCAGGGGAAGCATCCCGCTGAGGAACAGGAGGTTGCCCGTCCTGACAGCCGGCACATAGGAACCCAGAGGGGGCGGGAGGCCCGGCAGTATGATGCCCAGTTCTCTTAATCTTTCTTCGGGTGAAGTCATGCTGATTTTGCAGGGCAAGCCTCTGGAGGCCTGCAAAAGCGCTATGCCCCTATTATATATCTCTCAGGGAGCACTGGCAAGGTGAAATTTCTTGGCGAAGATTCTGTCAATGCTGGCAATATTGCCAAAAAGATGCCTGATGCTTTAGAATAGATTAGATCTTTAGAATAGATTAAATTCTTGATAAGGAGGAGCGAGGTGAAAGAAGGAATTCATCCAAACTATAAAGAATCAAAGGTCGTATGTGCCTGTGGCGAGACCTTTATGACAAGATCGATAAACCCCGTCATCCATGTGGATATCTGTTCAAAGTGCCATCCCTTCTTTACGGGCAAACAGAAGCTTGTGGATGCCGAAGGAAGGGTACAGAAGTTCAAGAGAAAATACGCGAAGCAGTAGATAGGGTTATCCAAAAGCCGTTAGTCTGGCTTCTTGTGACTAACGGCTTTTTTTTGGGTAAGAATGAAAATTCTGAGAAAAGGAAGATGAACAACAGAGCACAGGCAAAAAGCGAGAGGGGAATCGATACATTCGAAATCCTTCTTCCCTGTGATCTCTCGGTGAATAACGTGAAGAATATAGGGGGACAGGCAGTAATAGAGGGCGTGATGATGAAGGCACCAAGCTGCTGGACGGTTGCGGTGAGGGACCAGAAGGGCGAGATACATCTGAAGAGGGAGACCACAAAGAAGCTGCCGGCCTTCCTGAAACTTCCTGTTGCGAGAGGGACAGTGGCCCTCTATCAGGCCCTCTCCATCGGCATCAAGGCCCTTGAGTTCTCGGCGAGCAAGGCTTACAGTGACGAGCATGAAAAGCCGATGAGCCCGCTCACGATGGGTTACACCATAGCCATTGCGGTACTTATCGGCATCGGCCTGTTCATATTCCTGCCGCTCTACGCAACGAAGCTTGTTGGCCAGGTACTCGATGTCGTGTCGAAGAGTTCCGTTGTCTTCAATGTCGTCGACGGAATTATCAGGGTCCTGATTTTTCTCTCTTATCTCTTTGCCGTTGGTTTATGGAAGGACATGAGAAGGATCTTTGAATATCATGGGGCAGAGCATAAGGTCATTCACGCTTATGAGGCAGGCAGGGAGCTTGATGTCGAGAATGTCAGATCCTTCAGTCCTCAGCACCCGAGGTGCGGCACGAGTTTCCTCCTCATCGTTATGGTCATAAGTATATTCATGTTTTCCTTCATACCGCAGGTGTGGCCTTTCTTGGAGAAGTTTCTCTCGAGACTTGTCCTGATCCCCATGATCGCAGGGATCTCGTACGAGCTTCTGCGGCTGTCGGCAAAGATAAAACATAATCCTGTTATGCATGCCCTTGTCCTGCCGGGGCTTATGCTGCAGCGACTCACTACGAGGGAACCCGATGACTCGCAGATAGAAGTCGCTATTGTGGCCGTAAAAGAGGTTTTGAAGCTCGAGGAAGAACATGTTAGAGAAGCTTAGCTCGATAGAGAAGAAATACGATGAACTGACCCAGCTCATGATGAGTCCTGACGTGCTCTCATCTCCTCAGCAGTACCAAAAATTATCGAAGGAGCAGGCAGAACTCCAGCCCCTTGTCGAAAAGATACAGGAGTACAAGAAACTGCTCTCTGATATTGAAGGCGCAGAAGAGATCCTGAGCGGCGGGGACGGAGACCTGCGCGAGCTTGCCCAGGCAGAGATCGAGGAGCTGAAGGAGAGGAGGCCGAAAATAGAGGATGACCTCTTGATCATGCTCCTACCGAAAGACCCGAGGGATGAGAGGAGCGTAATCCTCGAGATCCGGGCCGGCACCGGCGGCGAAGAGGCAGCGCTCTTTGGCGCCAATCTCTTCAGGATGTACGCAAAGTATGCTGAGGCCAGGAGATGGAAGGTCGACGTCATCGACTCGAATCCGACGGGTCTCGGGGGGTTGAAGGAGATCATAGCATCTATCGAAGGCAAAGGCGCTTATAGCAGACTCAAGTACGAAAGCGGTGTGCACCGGGTCCAGAGAGTTCCCGTAACCGAGGCCTCAGGCAGGATTCATACCTCTGCCGCCACTGTTGCTGTCCTCCCTGAGGCCGAGGACGTAGACATCAGGGTGGAGGAGAAAGACCTGCGGATAGACACGTTCTGTGCGTCCGGTCCGGGCGGGCAGGGTGTCAACACAACGTATTCAGCTGTAAGGATTGTCCATATCCCGACGGGCATGATCGTCCAGTGCCAGGACGAACGTTCGCAGATAAAGAACAAGGACAAGGCGATGAGGGTCCTTCGTTCAAGGCTCTATGAGCTTGAGATCGAGAGGCAGGAAAGAGAACGAGCCCTTGAGCGGAAAAGCCAGGTTGGGACTGGAGACAGGAGCGAGAGGATACGGACGTACAACTTTCCCCAAAACAGGGTCACCGACCACCGGATAGGGCTGACACTCCACAGGCTTGAGCAGGTGCTTGAAGGCAGCCTCGATGAGATCATTGATGCATTGACCGCACATTACCAGACGGAAAGACTGAAGGAGCTGAAGTAGTGAGGTCTGTTGAGGGCTTGAGGAGAGTTGCAACGGCCCTGAGCGGATATGGCATTGAGGACGCCCATAAAGAGGCTGAACTCATCCTTTCTGCCTGTTTGGGAATAGAGAGGGTCTCCCTTTATCGTGACAACCCCTGTCTCTCCGTGGTGCAGCAGGAAGAACTGAAAAGTATCCTTGAACGGAGGCAGAGAAGGGAGCCCGTCCAGTATGTCATCGGTCACGTCGATTTCTGCGGACTCAGGATCGAAGTGGGCCGGGGAGTTCTTATCCCCCGCCCTGAGACAGAACTGATTGTTGAGGAGGTGCTGAAGGCAGTAAAGCATAAAACGGCTGACGTAAACTATGGAGAAGGGTTATCACGCACCACACATCGCACGTCACCGACTATCCTCGACCTTTGCACCGGAAGCGGCTGCCTAGCCCTTGCCCTTGCAAAACATCTTCCCGAATCTGAGATCTTTGCCACGGACATCTCTCAGAGTGCACTGGATTACGCGAAAAGAAATGCGCGGATAAACGGCATCCGCAATATCACCTTTCTCAAAGGCGATCTTTTTAAGGCGGTAAAGGGGATGACCTTCGATGTCATCGTCTCAAACCCTCCCTATGTCAGACGTCCTGATATAGGGATCCTCCGTGAGGAGATCAGAGAATGGGAGCCCCCGGAGGCCCTTGACGGCGGCGAAGACGGTCTGATTTTTTACCGGAAGATCATTTCGCGCTCACGATGGTATCTGAAGAATGACGGCTTTGTCGTCATGGAACTGGGACAGGGGGAATCAGAAGAGGTGGTCAGGATAGCCAAAGAGTCAGGTTTTTCCTCGGCTTTCTTAACAAAGGATTATGCGGGCATTGAGCGGGTGCTTTCCCTGGCATGATTGAAGCCGCCTGACGTCAACTCTTTAATTTTAAAAGCTTTCCGTGATCTTTCCTGAACGACCTTGACTTTTGGAATCTTCTTCATTAAGATATCCTGAATTCGCTCTGGAGGAGTTGCATGAAGGAAGAAGCCTTATTGATGGACATCATAGTCAACCCCCACCTAGTACCGCACTATGTTTCCTATGCCCTTCTTGTGTCCATAATTCTCATCGGTCTTTCCCTGGCGATCAGGGGTTCTCTCTCCCTTGTCCCTCGCGGGATCCAGAATTTTCTCGAAATCCTCGTCGAAGCTCTTCTTAAACTATCAGAGGAAAACATCGGCCACAAGTGGGGGAAGTATTTCTTTCCGCTTATCGCTACCCTCGGTCTTTACATCCTCGTCTGTAATTTCATGGGGCTCATCCCTGGTTTCACAGCCCCCACAAGCAATATCAACATGACCGCATCCATGGCCGTGCCCGTTTTTCTTGCTACGCACTACTATGGAATTAAGGTGCATGGAGTGAAGTACATCAAACACTTCCTCGGGCCGATTGTATGGCTGGCGCCGATGATGTTTGTCATCGAGTTTATCGGGCATCTCGTCAGACCCGTCACCCTCTCTGTGCGACTTTTTGGAAACATGATAGCGAAGCATATGATACTCTTTGCCCTTGCACTTCTGGCACCTTTAGTTGTTCCCGTCGCTATCCTCGGCCTGGGGGTTCTCGTTAGCCTCATACAGGCTTTTGTCTTCGTGCTCCTCACTTCCCTCTATTTGGCGGGGGCAGTCGAAGAGGCACATTAAAGAAAATTCTGAGAAAGGAGGAATTACGATGAAACGATTCGTAACAGTAATGATTCTCGCTCTTGCTCTGGTCTGGCTTTTAGCCCCTATTGCCTTTGCTGAAGAGGCGGCAGCAGCCCCAACCGGCTCCAAGATATATTATTATGCCTTTGCTGCGCTTGGCTGTGGTCTTGCGATCGGACTCGCCGCGCTCGGCACAGGCATCGGTCAGGGTATCGGTCTCAGCAAGGCATGCGAAGGGGTTGCAAGGAATCCTGGCGTCTCCGGGAAGATCACGACAACCCTCATCATCGGTCTGGCGATGATCGAGTCCCTTGCCATCTATGCCCTTGTCGTGGTGCTTATCATCCTTTTCATGAATCCTTTCAAACTTTAATTCTTCATAAGGGGGGCAGCAATCCTGCCCCCTCTCATCGACTCTACTAAACCGTTATTTGTAAAGCCACATCGAGCGCGCAATTCTGTCATTGCGGCTTGTCCGCAATCTTTCTTCCTAGAGGGATTCACGCCACTGAGGTGCAGAAAGTAGCATGAGGATGGCCATATCCGTCATACCCGCGAAGGCGGGTGTCCAAGTTCTCTTAAGAAGAACAGATTCCCGACTACTACCTCGGGAATGACGGAGTATAAGTATTTTCGAGACGAAGGCGGCGGTAAGACGTTCCCCATGACTTCCTTAGTAGTCCGTATACCCCGAAGTCGCAGATGTCTTGCTAAGGATACTCCTCCACACCGTGACGCCTTTTCTACGCGATTTACAAGGAATCTGTCTTGACACGACGCGTGACCTTCACTATAATTCCTTTGCCTGGAAGAAAGATAACAAGTGATGTTAACCAGGTAATCAATGATTTACAAGTATTGCAGGATCGACGGTTTTGATATCCTCATCAATTCCCGTTTACGGCTCAGCAGAATTGCTGGTTTGAATGATCCGTTTGAATTAGCGTTCGGCATAGATGAGGATGGCGCATATCTGAATATCCAAAATGAGTACCGGGAAGATCCATATCTAATGCAGACGTGGATCTCCGTCCTGGATGAACGCGGCATTTCCTATGATCAGGCATCACCTGCGGATATTTTGGACAAATTTACCGAGTTCCAAATAAGCGATTTCCGAAGTCTCCCTAACATCCTGAGGGAAAGGTGGAACCAGAGCATGGGAATAGCATGCATGTCGGAGGCTGTGGATGTAATTCAGATGTGGGCGCACTACACCGACAATCACAAGGGCATTGTCGTGGGCTTATAAGAAAGTGAATTCGTGAGGGATAGGGAAGCCGTTATTACAGTATGCTATCGAGACAAAATGGTGCTGCTGCCGGTTACTGGACATCCTGCAAGACTGGACGAATATGCGGCGAAGTGCTTTCGTGAAGTATTGGGCCGAAAAGAAACTAATTGGGGCTATGAGAAGGAAATACGGCTATATGGAAGTCTGCAAGAGCAGGAAAAAGATGGACATTACTACATTGAAGTGCCAAGGTCAGCCATTAAGGAAGTCTATCTGGGGTTGCGATCAGACGACTTGAAGGTATAATATAGCCGAAAGGAGGAGACATGACACAAAAATTAACGGCAATCATAGAAAAAGAAAATGATGGGTACGTTTCTCTGTGTCCTGAGCTTGATATCGCAAGCCAAGGCAATACCATCGAGGCGGCACGTGATAACCTCAAGGAAGCACTTGAGTTATTTTTTGAGACCGCATCTCGCGAAGAGATAAAGGAGCGTCTTCATGGAGAAATCTTTGTGACGCAGGTCGAGGTTGCTGTCGGGTAAACTGCGCATACTCTCTGGAAAAGAAGTATGCGAGATTCTTGCTCGATACGGCTTCTCTGAGGTTAGAAGAAGGGGAAGCCACATAATTATGCAAAAGAAACTTTCCAGCGGCACAATCACTGTCCCCGTCCCAAACCATAATGAAATCAGAATCGGAACCCTGCAATCCATCATTCGTCAGTCCGGAGTTCCCCACTCAGAATTTGAATCGTAAGTAAAAGCGGATAAACTCAGGGTTAAGGCAATCTCGATACAGACTGAGAATTGATTGTTCCTATGATTGTTAGAAGGCGTCCTCCTGGAAAAAGGCCTTGAACCGCTCATTGAACGATTCCTTGGTGAAATGAAAGTTCTGTGTGCCGTACACCTCGACGGAATATGCGGCGCAGAGGGAACCCATCCTTGCCGCATGGGTAATGTCGCTGTCCGGCAACAGAAGCCCCTTGATGAGTCCTGCCCGGTAGGCATCGCCCGCGCCGGTGGGGTCGCAGACCTTCTCGGGTTTGACTGCTGGGATCTCGATCACCCTCTTGCCGCCGTTCTCTGCCACTGTTATTGTCGAGCCATATTCACCCTTTGTTGTGACGAGAGCCCCCGTCTTTTCCAGGATATCATCGATAGTCAGTGCGGTCTTTTTCAGGGTCATCTCGATTTCATAGTCATTACAGATGAATATCCTTGAACCGTCAATCATTTCGGTCAACTGGTCTGCTGCCCACCCGGGCAGCGACTGACCGGGGTCAAAGATATAATCAATGCTCTTCTTCTTGTACGCTCTCGAGAAGGTAAGCATATCGTCGAGGTTGCCGGGAGAAATAATCGCAAGGGCGTTGTCGGGATCAAGGGGATCGAAATCGAAGCGTGCAGGGAATTTCATGGCGCCGGGATTAAAGGCGGTGATCTGATTGTCCGATTGATCGGTCGTTATATACGCTCCTGCCGTAAGTTCGTCGGGAATGATTCTAACGTAGTCTGTGGGGATACCCTGCTTTGAGAACCACTCTCCATAGGACTTGAAATCACGTCCTGCGGAAGCGATCACCGTCGGACTTTCACCGAGAAGGGAAAGGGCATAGGCGATATTGCCTGCGGTCCCCCCAAAATTCTCTCTCATCCCGTTGATCGAAAAACAGACGTTGAGGATATGGATCTTGTCAGGGAATATATGGTCAGAGAATTTTCCCGGGAAATCCATAATCCTGTCATACGCAAGGGAACCGGAAACAAGGATGTTCATATCTCCTCCTTATGAATCTTTTTACCCATGAAGCGGGACATTTATTCTACAACAGATAGTCAGGAGCCTCTTCAGGTTCGAACCTCTCAGAGGCAAGGACATTGTTCACAAACCTGAAGATCTTTGCCCGCTGCCCGTCAGTAAGTTCGGGATAGAAACGTGGATTCGCTACAACCGCACCTCTGAAGGCATAAAAGGGCCCGAGGACATTCAACAGCTCATCATCGCCGGTGAGTTCTCTGTACCGTTTGAAGAAGAGTTTCAGGGCTTCAAGATAGGCCCCCTCCAGAGTACTGCGATGCCTCACCGAGGAAAAGATGTAGTTTATGGTGAGTGCTGTGACATCGTCGGCAGCGTCACCCCAGGGGCCCCGGCTCCTGTCGAGGAGAACCAACTCCTTCCCCTGGAACCATATGTTGCCGGGATGAAAATCACCATGGACCTGGCAGAGTCTCTTATGGAGAGGTTTCAGCCTCGCCCGCCAGTCGATGCACCGCTTCTCAATCTCTGCCATCTCTTCGTACCGCAAAACACCGTCAGGATAGGAATCGAAAACGCCCATGAGACATTCGCCGTGACCGATAATGTCACGGATCTTCCTCCGGTACAGCGTGCACGAGTCTCTCTTCACGGCATGAATCCGGCTGAGATATGCCGCCAAAAGAGCTATCTTCTCTCTGTCTCCCTCCGTAAGATTATCTCTCCCTTTCATCTCCTTGAGGTCACAAAAGTAACTGACACCCTCAACCTTCTCCATGAGGAGAAAATACTCTCTGCCGCCGCCGATCGATCTGAGAGAGCCATCTTCCTTAAGAGAGAGGACATCGATCGGCTTCACATGTCTGGGAAGGTTTCCATATTCATCCAAGGCGAGAAGAAAGACCGAGGCCCTGTCGGAGGGGTAGTCATGGCCGAGGCCCTCTGAGGAGATACCTTTCAGGACACAGATCCGCCTCTCCTTCCCGTTCTCAATCTCGAGGAGAGAGCCGGTCCCGTGGACCCCTGCACCGAGTTTCCTGAATTCTACGAGACGCGTCCCAGGGCCAAGGGCCTCTCTAAAGTAAGCTTCGAGGGCCTCGCGCATCTTATTCGAGGGTTTTGAGTTCGCTTTCGATACGTGTCTTGCGCTGGGTAAGCTCGTCCTTTCTCTGCTGGATTGTGGAGAGTTCCTGCTGGAGCGGCTCCAATTCCCTTTCGAATTGTTTCAACTGCCACCATCGAGGCCGCTTCTGCACCTTCTCGTCTATCGATGACCTCACTCGTGCCTCATCATCCTCCGCAGCCTTCAACTCGGCGTTGATGGATTCGAGTTCGGCCCTTAAGGAATCCGCCCTCGCATCTCTTGTCTCGGGCTGCACAGGAGCAGCCGGTGCCTCCGCCGGTCTCTCTTCGACCGACGGAGCCTTGGATCGGAAGTCCTTCTCAGGGACATCTGCTTCTTCAATCCTCAGGACGTCTCTTTCGGGCAGGGTGACCATGCCTCCGCCAAAATAAACAACGATATCCTTGTTCTCTTTCTCGTAGGATTTGACACCCGTTATCACGGACCCGTTCTTGAGATAGATCTTGTACGCCGCTTCAGAAGAAAGGGGAAACAAAAGGACTACGACTAAGAGCAGTATCTGGACCATATCACTCAGAGCCTCCTCAATCCACGCAAAAGGGTTTCGGCAATCTTTCTGTTGAACCCTTTGATTCTTGCAATCTCCTCAATAGTAGCATTTCTTATGCTCTCTATACTATCAAAATATCGCAAGAGTTCAAGCCTCCTCTTCTTTCCGATCCCCTTGACCCTTTCGAGAGGCGACTCGCTCATCCTCTTGTCTCTCAGTTTCCTATGGTAGGTTATCGCAAACCTGTGCACTTCGTCGCGGATCTTTTTCAGAACAAGCGATGGTTGACTTCTATCCTCAAGATCGATCACCTCTGATGAGACTGTTATTGCCCTGTCAGGATCTTTGGCCACTGCAACAAGCATCGGCGGGTTCCCGTCGCCCCCTGTGATTTTCCTTGTTTCAACGACGCGTTGCGCTATGTCGAGCTGCCCCCTCCCTCCGTCGATCACGATGAGATCAGGGACGTTTTCGCCGAGGTTGCTCAGGACCCTCGTCACGAGCTCATCCATCATGGCATAGTCATCGATGCCGGAAACTCCCTTTATCTTCAATCTTCTGTAAAGGTCTTTTACAAAGTCTCCCCCTGACCAGCAAATAAAGGCGCCGACCGATTCGCTCCCGGAAATCGTTGAAACGTCAAAGGCACCGATACCTTGGGGCTGACGGGGAAGATGGAGCCGCTCCTTGATCTCTCCGAGAAGTTCATTCCATCCAGAGACCTTTCTGCTTCTGAGCACCTGGGCGGCGTTTTCATCGGCCATCTTCAGGAGCTCAAGCTTCTTGCCCCTTTTCGGCACGCCGATCTCGACTCTCCCACCTTTCATGTTCCGTAACCATGCCGTGAGATTCTTCAGGTCATCCGGCCTGCTTCCGGCGACAATCTCTCCAGGAGGGATGATCTCCTTCATATAGAACATCTCGATGAAGCCGTGGAGAATTTCCCCGATCGGCAAATTTCCCCCATCCGTTATATAAAAGTCCCTTGTGCCGACGAGAATGCCCTTTCTCACAAAAAAGACGTCAAAGAGAGCATCAGTCCCGTCGGAATAAAAACCTATGACATCGATATCTCCGAGCTCGGGCGCTACGACCCTCTGTGATTCCCATACATGCCGTATATTGTTGATTCGGTCCCTTATCCTCGCCGCCTCCTCGTACTTGAGTTCGGCAGAGAGCATCGCCATCTTCTCTTCAAGATCCCTGAGGAGTTCCTTCCTTTCACCGCTGAGGAAAAGGCTTACCTCATTGACTATTTTCATATACTCGTCTCTTGTTATCTTGCCTGAACAGGGGGCGATGCACCTGCCCATCTGGTATTGGATGCAGGGTCGCATCGGTTTATCGAGGCTGTATCTGCATATCCTGATCGGGAAGTTCCTCCTGATAAAGGAGAGTGCATCCCACATGGTCTGGCTGGGCACGTAGGGGCCGAAATAGCGGGAACCGTCCTTTGCTATTCTCCGTATGACCTCCAACCGGGGCCATTCCTCTCCCATCGTGAGTTTCAGGTAGGGGTAGTTCTTATCGTCCCTGAGGATCACATTGAACCGCGGCTTATACTGTTTTATAAGATTGGCTTCCAGTACAAGGGCCTCGAGCTCGTTTTCGGTAACAATGTAGGAGAAGTCCTTTATGAGCGTGACCATGTGGGCCTTCCTCTGATCGAGGCCCTCGGGTCTCTGAAAATAGGTCTTCAGACGGTTTCTCAGGTTCTTCGCCTTGCCTACATAGATGACCTTTTCTTTCTGTCCCTTGAAAAGGTAGACGCCCGGATTTTTCGGGGTATGTGAGAGCTTTTCTTCCAGCATGTATGTCTTACTAGAGTTTCGTATTGTGTTTGAAAAAGAGGGTAAAACCACAGAGGCATAGAGACACAGAGCGCAAGATTGAGAAGGTCCTGCTCAAAAAGACCTCACAACGTCTGAATGTGTTGATCTTTCCTGCCCTTTTTGTTCCATGTTCCGTTTCTCAGTGCCTCAGCGTCACTGTGGTTCTTTCTCGAACTTCTCCTGGACCCTTTTCCATTACACGTGATTCCGCAGCATGAGTTCAAGGGGATGGGTATTCAGGTAATGCTGCCTCTTGAGATAGGGCTCATTGAATTTTCTTACGTAGTGCCTCATGAGGACGATCGGGACGACGAGCGGTATCAGGCCTGCGTGATACTGACTGATGATCTCGCCTAACTCCCTTTTTTCGTCTGTAGACAGTCGTTCACTGAAATATCCCGCCATGTGCTGCAAAACATTCGTGTTCTTTTTTGCCGTTGCCGTCAGCCGGAGGCCGTCCATTAATATCTTGAGATATTCGGAGAGAAGCCCTTCGGTCTTATATGCCTTTGCCCGGGCAACCAATTGCCCGAGGGCGCTGTAATGCCTGGTGCTGTGAGAGAGGATAAGAAGCTTGTGGTCCGTATGGAAGGCTATAAGGTCTCTAACCTTGCCGCCCCTTCCCCTGAATTCCTTCCATCTCTTGAAGACAAATATTCTCTCGATGAAGTTTTCCCGCAGGTCCGGGTCATGGAGTCTGCCTTCGTCTTCTACAGGCATGAGAGGGAACCTGCTCATAAAGGCGCCCGCAAAAACGCCCACTCCTGAGCGGCTTGGGGTTCCCGACTGTCCGTCGACCTTGACGTCTCTCATGCCTGAACTCGGAGATCTGCTCTTGAATACGAAACCGCAGAGGTCCTGCCTTTCGAGTTCCCTGAGTTTCTTCTCCGCCCAGTGGAGAATCCTTTCCGTGTGATCGATTCCTGTTTTGACGGTAACAAGCCTGGGTGAAGAGGGATCGCCGGCAAGACGCATCGCCTCCCTCGGTACTGGAAGACCGCTTTCGACTTCGGGGCACACGGGTATCCAATCAACATATTTCCCCAGGGTGTCGGTGAGGAAGTGGTCTAACTTGTGCCCGCCGTCGTACCGGACTTTCTCGCCGAGAAGGCACGAGCTTATCCCGATCCTGATCTTTTGTTCCATTTTCTTATTATAAGCGACCAGCGCAGAAATGAAGAAGCCCGGCATGTGCCGGGCTTTCGGTTCGCTGCGAAAAATAGGGATGTGTCCCTAATTCTCTCTAATTCTCCTAATTCGGCGTGTGCCGGAACGAAATAGGGACAGCAACCAATTCAAGATGAGCTCAAAAACAATAACGGTCGCTGTCCCTATTTTCTTACCAAAGAGAACCGTCCTTTTCACTTTCCCTTTTAGAGGGCAACCACCCTCTCCATCTCACCCTCAGTACTGTTTTCCGAAGACATTAACGCAGGTCGGACTCTGGTTAGACCACACAATGGTACCATAAGTGTTTATCGGTCCAACAAGCGGTTTTGGATCTCTCATCGGCGAGATCGGTTTACCTTCTGCATCAACGACCTGAACAGTATCATCTTCGTAAATCCTGACACACAAATATTTCTTATCCTTCATTTCTTTGCCCTCCTTCACTTTTTGCTTTCTTGGCAATGCTCAAGCGTTACCTAACGCGCAGAAACGATCTCTTCTCACCTCCTTTCCTGATGTGACTTAGAACGCCAGCGTGAGTTTAAGAAGAATCAGGCGATCCGGAAAGATTCGGGGATTCCCGGGGTCTGTGTCCTGAAATTTGAATTTTTCATCAAACAGGTTTTTTGCCTCCAAAGAAATCATGCCGAACCTTTTTGGCAACCGGTACCTTATTGCAGCGTCGAAGACCCAGAAATCATCCTTTCCCGGTACTAGTGCATAATTTCCCGGCCCAGTGGGAACAAAATCACCCTGTTGGTTCACGTAGGTCGCTTTCACGGTTGCACTAAATCCTGAAGGGTCAAAGTATCCAACCGTGATGGGAACTCTATGGGTCCGAAGTTTTGTGAATTGCTCGACCCCTACAAACAGCGCATCGGCCTCCCTGCTGAACCACTCGTAGAAGTATTCGGCGCTTACCGCAACCCTCAATGTGGGTGTCCAATAAAGATAAGCCCTTCCCAGTTTCTCTTGCCAGTCACGACTGATCGCCACGGGCGTTGGGCCGGTCACATCAATAATCTTGTGATCCAGGTCGCGGGCAGATATTTCTGCGCCGGCAGAGAGATTGGCGGAAATCTTTTGGTCCACACCAATACCATAACGCCAAGCCTCGTCTCCTGTGAGGTCATCAAAGAACTGGTTGAACCCCGCGATCTCTGTAGGCTCAAGAGACGGATCGATATCTGCTATCGATATGAAAGGCCTCTGCAATGTCCTGAAAACCGCTGCGCGGACAGTGGTACTAGGCAACGGCTGCCAAGTCAATCCCAGTTTCGGGTTGAACTGGTTGCGGCCTTCGCCTTCATAGGCGCCTTCCAGAAAGTCTCCGCTGCCGCCGAGAGTCAAACTCAGATTCTTCTGAACGTCGATCTGTGTATATAGATAGATATTGGTGAAGCGGTTCTTGAGATCCTCCGGTGAAGGAACGCCAGAGAAGATGCTGGTCAATGTCTGGTCCAATTGACGATGCCCTATGCCTGCGGTTATATGAAAGGGACTTATCTTGTAGAGATAACGGACTTCACCGACATAGTTGTTTGCCTTCCCGTTGATCTGAAAGATATCAGGGAAGACAACGGTATCAGTAGTAGCATGCTGGTAAATAAGAGAGGTAAGAAGTTCGGATCCTGGTGCGAATGAATGGCGCAGCCCCAGCCTGAAGGAGTCTATATCCTCTTTCTGCCTTAAGGTAGGGGTAAAATTCTCGGGATCAAAACGAAGCTCCAAATCCCCCTTGGTCGTGTTTGTATTTCGGTATTCAGCCTGAATACTGGTATTTTCTGAAAGACTATACTGCGCAAATACATTGTAAATATTGGTCTTGAGGTCGTTGTTTTCCCTGAAACCATCCGTCTCGTAATGGAATTGACCGAGGCTAAAGGACAGCTTGTCGTGTACGCCGGAGACAATCACCTCATCTCCAAAGGTGCTGTTGCTCCCCACTGCACCGTCGAGTTGCAAAGCAATCCGGTTCCTATTGAAGAGGGGATTGAATTCATTAAATGAAGGCTGAGCAGGTCCTGTACCTTCGAGGATAAAGAGGTTGCTCTCTGCCAACTCAGGCCTGACAGGCGTTATGTTGATGGGCTGAAGCAGTTGGGACTGAAGCAGTTCATTCACCCTCGCGATCTCGTGGCGCGGCAATGCGGAATAGGAGTCTGACAGGAACCTGTGGGCAGAAAAACTTGCAGGATCGGCGTTTACAGAGTTCGCTGCCTCCTCAACAGCAAGCTGCTGGAAGCCGAGATCACTGTAGATCCCGGAGAGGTTCGCGCTCCTTGCTGCGAGGTCTTCATCGAGCAGTAACCTCGACCGGTAAACCGCCCTGTCGTCATTCAATTCGATAGCCTTCTGAAGGTCATAGAGCGCCTCGACAGGCCGGTTGATGCTCTGCTTTCGGATGGCATCATAGAAGTAGGAAGTGGGGTCCAAAGGATCGAGTTCCTTTGCCATCGTGAACTGGTCTGATGAGACCTTGTCCCGCTTCTCCTCATAGTAGGCCTTTCCCAGATAGCTCCTGATGAGTGAGTTGTCGGGGTCGAGCCCTGCTGCAATCTCGATGTCGCCCCTCCCGTCAGAGAGATCGCCCTTCCGGATCCTCGCGAGCCCCAGTCCGAGCCGGGGAAGGGGATCGGCCTCGTCCAGTTCGATCGCTTTATGAAAGGCGTCAACAGCCGTCGTAATCTCTATCTGAGTGAGATAGGCAAATCCGAGAACTGTCTGCGTCCTTGCAAGGGCGGGATTCAGGCCAGCAGCCTGCTTCGCTGCCTTCAGCGCTTCATCAAGGTTACCGAAAGAGAGCCATAACTCAGATAGCCTTGCCCAGGCCAGGGCATTCTCAGGTTCCAATGCGACTGCCTCTTTGAGGGTTTTGAGCGCGCCCTGGAGGTCGAAGTTCGCCTGCTGAGCATAGGAGAGTGCTATTCTGGCGCAAGCTGATTTTGGGTCAGCCTCGACAGATCTCCTCCCTAAATCAAGGGCACGCTCCTTTTCGTTTTGCACTACGGCAATGACCGATTGGAGGGCAAGGGCATCGCTGTTTCCCGGTGTTGTCTTGAGCGCTTCATCGATCTCTGCCTTCGCTTCATCGATGCGTCCAACAGAAAGAAGAAGCGAGACCCGGGCGCGCCAGTCGGTCTTGAGAGCGGTCTGCAAATCACCAGGCCGATATGAAAAGACCGGCGGATAGTAGAGGGTCCATTGGACAGCATCCCGTGGCCGTGCCACGACCCGGATGACAGGCGCCTGATCTGCCATGGCAACTGCCGATTGACCGCGGTCGAGCATGATGCTGCCCGCCTTGTTTTCAGCAAGGACCCGGCCCTCAAAGAGCGAGATGAAGGTCTTGTCCCTCTCGACCTTCACGAGGAATTCCGTCCCCTCTACTGTTGCGTTGACAAAGGGTGTGGTCACCTTCAGGCTGCGACGGAAACGGCTGAAGAAGTGTACCGCTCCATCAATAAGGTCGATGAGAAAGGTCTTTTCCTTTTCGGGCATGGAGAACGTAACGGTTGTCTTCTGGTCGAGACGGAGTATCGATTCGTTGGCGAGCATGATCTCCGACCTGCTCCGTTCGAGCACCCGGACCATATCTCCGGGACAGAAGGTGTCGCCAAAATGAGTGGGTTCCCACTGTGTCGTTCCCACTCTCCGAACCTGTACACTCCCCTGGACCGAGACCACTCTTGCGACCCACTGAACGCATGTCTCGGCAACGGCAGGGGAAGGAAGCAAGAACAATGTGAAAATCGTCGAAAATATTACAACAATAAGAAGACTGGCCTTGACTGGCTTCATCGCTCACAATCCCGTTATATTGTCCCCGTACTTTGCAACATTAAGATCGATTCATGCCTGCGCTATTTTTTGTCCATATGTACAGCTCCCTCCCACGACTCGCCGGGTGGGTCTTCCTTGTGATGTTCGCAGAGGTCCAGATAGAAGGTTGACGGACCATCTTTCCCCAAGACCTTGATCGCCTCATGAAATCCCCTGATGGCCTCGTCCCAAGACCGTCTCCAGAAAGCATCGAGGGCCCCGGAGAAGATCGCACAGGCATCTCTTTGTTGCTCATCGGACTCTTCCATACGGCAGATCAATTCATGGACAATCATCGGCTGTGTCTTTCCGACCATCAGGAATTTGCCTATCTGCCTTGTGAGCAGGCCTTTAACCTGATCGAGGACATCATCGGACGCAAGGATCCGTGTGCCCACGTATTTATTCAGCCCTTCTATCCTTGTAGCAGTGTTCACAATATCTCCTACAGGGCGATATTCATAATGGTCGAAGGCGCCGATGTTCCCGAGCAGTATATTACCAGAGTGCAAACCGATTCTGGTGGGGAGTTGCAGGCTGCCGGAGGACCGGTTGAATTCGCGGAGTGCACCGGCAATATCAAGAGCCGCCAGGCACGCCTCACCCTTCGGCGTTATGCCGGGTTCTGTTGCCACCCATATCGCCAATGCCGAGTCTCCTACGACATTCGATACGATTCCTCCGTGCTTCTTTATCGGCCTGAAAACAGCCTCGTAGTATTTGTTCATAAAGCAGCCGAGTTTGTCGGGATCCATGGTTTCGGATAAGGAGGTGTAATGCTCTGCATCGGTAGACAGGCAAACACCGTAGACGAGCTGGTCGCTTGCAGCGAGGTTCACAATATCCTTTGATAACCGATCGACCACTTCGTTGGGGAGATAGTACTCGAAGGCCTTCCGGATATTCTGGCGCTCCCTGTTCGAATCGATATACTTCCAAAGGAGCGAGCTGTTAAAGGCGAGGAAGGTCTGGAAGAAGAGAGGGATGACGACCGGATACCAGATGCCGTATGTCCTAAAAAGATAGGTGGAAGCCGCGAGATAAAGTACGCTGAGCCCTGCAATGCTCAACACGGCTATAATACTTGAGGAAAACCGGCAGGAGATGCCGATCACTGTTCCCCAGAGCAAAAGAACGGCGACATGGAAGGGGAGGCTGACCGGGCGAAGAGGCATATCTTCTAGCAGGTTTGAAAATGCGGTGGCGGCTATCTCGACGCCGCTGATATCAAGTCCGTCCGATCGCGAAAAGACCGTGTTAAAGCCGTCTTTCTGTTCAGGCTGCACAAGTTCAGAAAGTCCTACGAAGACAACCTTGCCCTTTACGTCAAGCTCTTTGCCGCCGGTCAAGGCTTGATAATAGGGTACCGTAGGAATGGTTCGGGGTGGTCCGTAGAAATTCAGATACCGGCTATTGGGACTTTCATACATCTTTATGAGAGCCCTGACCATTTGATGTTTTTTCAGCTCGACGGATAAGCTCTTTGGATCCCTCAATTCCTGAAGCATTTTTCTCGCAATCTGCGGATCTCTCCCGAAGATCTCCCTCACTCCTGACATGAACCTCTTTACGCTTCTCGCGGCAATCAACGCACTTCTGTCACGAAATGACTCCTCGATCGGGTAGGGACTCGTCTTTTCGAGTAAAAGGATGAATTCATCATGGGCCTGCATTGCGAAGAGCTGGAAGGCCACAACCGGCAGGGTCGGCGTATCACCCGCTCCGGTCTTGAATGTCCAGTACTGGCTCACCTTGACAGGCACCTTGGGCAGGGGAAAAGGAGCCAGGGCAAAAGCATATCGTTCAAGGAGGGGAATCGGCGGCACCAATCTCGTAATCGTGAGGTCTCCGGCCTGTGCTTTTTCTTTGTCAGTAAGGGAAAGCCTCTCGACTCTGAGACGTTCAGTAAGTATGACATTATGGGCTTTCTCCAAAGCCTCAGAAAAGAGGGTATCACCTTGAGGGGGACCGGGGTCTTCAAAAAACATATCAAAAGCGATGGCTGCAGCACCCTTCTCGATCAGATTCTCGATGAGACGGGCATGGAAAGAGCGTGGCCATTTTCTCGGGTCGATAGGAAGACCGAGGCTGTCGGCTGATAACTTGTCCAAGCCGACAACGACGACATCTGAAGGGGCCTTCCTCACTCCCCTTAAGTGGAAGAGTATCTCCAGCCCCACGTTTTCTTCGATGTCGAGGCCGAAAGAAGAAAAGCTTATCACCAGTCCGACGATGCCAGTGAGTAAGCCCAGGGTTACCCCTTTCAAGAGACGAGACGTCAACGGACAATCCCTGCATTCATCCGCATCTTGAGATCGAGGAAAAGGCCACGGATCGTATTCCAGAGTTGACGGCATATGAAACCGGGATGCAGGGTCCGCATGAAGATATCACGATAGGGAGCGCTCCCACTAAAGGTGTCCCATAAAACACTGCTCATGCTTTCTTCGCGAACCTCGCTCTGCTGTTCCTTGGATACCATAAGCAGGATCCCCAGGCGCGCTACCCTGCTCCTTTGGACCAGACGGGTAATCGCAAAGATGATCTTGCCGAACTTATTGTCTGATGAGAGGGCCTGACAAGCCGGCCAATACGAACGCTCGAAATCTTTAGCAGATATGCCTTCGAAGACGACGGTCCTTGCGGCAGCCTTGGCAGTGGAATAGGCGGCGCCAATGCCGTCTTTATATAACCGGGTCACTCCTGAATCTCCGATAAAGACGATCCGATTTGCGAAAGGTCTGACAGCGCCCCGGACATTCATCAGGGGAGTGCAATGACAGAAATCAGCCGGTATAGCCCACCCAGCAGGAAGGCACTCCTTCACCTCAGGGGAAGTCAGAAAGGACTCTACGAGAGTCTTATCGATGTTCTCGCCCACGAGACAGACTGTCACATAGTCGCCCTTGGGGATAAGGGCGGCAAATTCCAGACGGGGGATATTGAGAAGGAAGACGTGCATGGAGCTTCCAAGGCATTTCTCTATCACCTTCTGTCCCAGGCAGAATTCACCGATATAGGTCCTGGACCCTTGAGGTGATCTGTAGCCGAATCCCAGATTCTCAAAGATCTTAAGGGTGCTCGTGTTAATGCCTGCCGCAACGACAGCCAGGTCATAGAGCTGTATCAATCCCTCCCGGGTCCTGATCTGCGGGCGGCCATCTTTCCATTCGATGCCCTCAACCATCGCCCGTATCAAATGGGCGCCTTTTCCCAAGGCCTGTTCCTGGAGATAACCATCGAAACTCCTCCACCGCATTTCCTTGATCCCACGCGGTCCGCTCCCACGATGTACCGCCGCAATCCTTTTTTCATGGAGGGGAGTTTCGATGCGGAAGGTACCGACGTCCATATGCATTACGTAGGAGTCTGTGCCCCGTTGCACGACTGTCGGAGGCAGGTTGATTCCCTCGGTGGCAAGCATCTGGACCAGCGTCTCCGATATGACCCCGCCGCACATATTGCAGCCGGGCGGGCCTGACCGAGAGAAATCCCTGTGTTCGTATATGTCAACAAGGATGTCCATCCCCGTCCTTTCCGCCATATCCATGAGAAAATAGGCAAAAAAGGATCCGGCAGGACCACCACCAATAATTCCTACGCGAGAGCCGTTGTCGAGTGCAAGTCTGACTCCCTTGCCTCGCCTATGCAGGATGACTCCTTCTCTATATCTGTTGCCCCACGGTGTCTCCCCCAAAGAATGATATAACCGTGAAAGAAAAAACTGTTGGATCAACAAAGTGATTGGAGATGTGTTCAATGTCTCTTCTTTTTAAACAATTTTTCCATAAAAGAGAGCACTTGTCAAGAAATTTCCTCTGCCTTCCTCAGGGGAAAAAGGGGCCCTATTTTTCTGCAGCCGTCTTCAAATCCTTGAGGAAAGAGATCGTGAGGTCCCTGAGCCTCCAATCGGGAAAGAGAAACCTCAGGGTCTTGAGTCCTATGGCGCTGAATACTTCCTTGCTGATCACAATGACCCCTTCCTTCGCTTCCTGGAAAAGAAATTCATGCCTGGCGGAGATGCCGAATTTTCCGCTTGACCAGACGATCCGCCTGCCCGGCACAACGCTCTCGATATTCGGTTCAAAATAGACGGGGAAATTGAAAGGATAGATACAGAACTTTACCTTGCCTCCTTCTGACAGGATTTCGGTTCTCTTCGGCGAAACGTTCTTCAGAACAGTATTCCAATGGTTCCAGCAGGTAAGGTCGGCGAATGTCTCCCATACTCTCTTTGGCGTGGCATGGATCACGATGGATTCCTCAATGATCATCCTGTCTCTTCCTCTCTATCTCCGGTAATCTCCGTCAATAACAGGACCCTTCAACGCAAGAGCGCCTTCAACCCCCTCACCGCCCCTTCCGGAGAGGAATAGACGGGAATCCGCGCCTTTTCCAGGAGTACGGTCAGTCTCGCTGAAATCCCGCCCTCCGTCACGTGGAAAACCATGGGCTTTCTTGTGCTCTCCCTGAAGGACTTCGCAAGCCCGGCAAGGTCTTCGGTTATTCCCGGTATATTCGGCAGGGCGATGATCAGGAAACCGTCGTAGTCATCCCTGAGTTCGTCCAGGACCCTCTTGTAATCCTCGTCAGTGACCTGGGCGGTGAGATCTACCGGGTTGTTGATGCTGAAGAAAACAGGAAATACTTGTCTTAATCCCTCTTTCTTGTCTTTCCGGACTTCAGTGACCTCGAGCCCCTGCCTCATGCATTCATCCGCGGCAAGGACGCCTGAGCCCCCGCCGTTCGTTATGATAAGGACTCTCCTGGCTGCTCCCCCATTGCCAAGAGGGGGGGAGGGGAACCTCGGCACTCCCTGATGGGAAAGTGCCTTTGTCGCATCTATCAGCTCCTCAAAGTCGTTGGCCTCCCGCAATCCGAACTCCTTCAGGATCGAACGAAAGACTTCATATCTTCCGGCAAGCCTGCCTGTATGGGAGAAGGCCGCCTCCTGGCCGCTGCCCCCCTTTCCTGCCTTGAGGACAATAAGAGGTTTTCTTTCGGAGAGAGCCTTAGCCCTCGCTATGAACTTCCTTCCGTCAGCGACGGATTCAATATAGGAGACCACCACATCGGTACGGCTATCGCCTGAGAGATAGTCATAGAGGTCTGATTCGTCGACATCAACGGCGTTGCCATAGCCCACAGCCTTTGATATCCCGATATTTGCGGCTCTTATGGCGCTGAAGAGAGCGGTCATGACCCCGCCGCTCTGAGACACGACTGCAACATTTCCCCTTTTCGGTCTCTTCAATCTTTCATAGGAAAGGAAGAAGGTGTCAAGCCTCTTGTACGGGTCATAAATGCCCATGCAGTTCGGTCCTATGATCCTTACGCCGATCTCCCTGCCGGTCCTCTTCACCTCTTCCTGGAGCCCAGTCTCCCCAGCCTCTGCAAAACCTGAACTGACGATGATCACGCACTTTGCCCTGCCCTTGAGCTCTCTCAGTATGGCCGGCACTTCCGGTGCGGGCCTCATAACTACGGCAAGATCGACGGAATGGGGCAATGCCTTTATGACGGGGTAGGCCTTTATTTCCATGAGTTCGTTGTATTTGGGATTGACGGGGAAGACCTCTCCTCTGAATTTAAGGAGGTTCTTGAGCACCACGCCCCCGAGCTTGATTTCGGTATGCGCGGCACCAACGAGGGCAATGGATCGAGGATTAAAGAAAGGGTCAAGGGAGATCATGCACTCTCTATGAAGAGCAGGGCCGGATCTTCAAGATAGGCGATCACCTTCGAGAGAAACACCGAGGCGTCAACGCCGTCGGTGACCCGGTGATCAAAGGTCAAGGAGAGGGGAAGGATCTTTCTGATTACGATCTGGCCTTTCTTCACCCAGGGCTTTTCAGAGATCTTGCCTGTTCCGAGGATAGCGACGTCAGGATAGTTGATGATGGGCGTTGCAAAGGTGCAGCCGAAATGCCCGTAGTTTGTGATGGTGAAGGTGCCTCCCTTCATCTCTTCAGCCTTTATCTTCCGCTCTCGTGCCTTCTGGCTCAGGTCCTGGATCTCGAGGGCAAGCTCACGGATCGTCTTCTTCACAACGTCCCTGATAACAGGCACCGTGAGACCCTCGGGCGTATCAACGGCAACGCCGATGCTGTAATATCTCTTGATGATCAATTCCTCCCGCTCTTCATTTACCGAGGCGTTGAGCAGGGGGTGTTCTGCGAGGGCATGATAGACAGCCTTTATGAAGAAGGGCATGAACGTGAGATGGACACCCCTTTCGAGGAGTGCCTTCTTCTCCCGCTCCCTGAGATCCCAGAGTTCTGTGATGTCCGCCTCATCCATGCCCGTAACAAAGGCGGTTGTCCTTTGGGACAGGATGAGGTTCTTGGCGATCGTTCTTCTCAATCCCCTCAAAGGGACCCTCTCCGCAGCTCCGTACTGGTCTTCGGGGGCCTGCTCTTTCTGGGAGGCCTTCATGACATCTTCCTGCGTAACGCTCCCATTGGGACCAGATCCTTTTATGCCTTCCAGCGGCACTCCGAGTTCCCTGGCAAGGGCCCGCACCGCCGGAGTCGCGAGGATCTCCTCCTCCTCGGGCAAGACACCGACAACGGAAACGGACTTCGGTCTCTCTTCGACCTTCGGCTTCGCTTCAATCGTTTCACCCTCTTCTGCGATGGTCATCAAGACCTCTCCCACCTTTGCGATCTCGCCTTCCTCCTTTGCTATCCTCACCACCGTCCCTTTTTTTGGGGAAGGCACTTCCACGACTGCCTTGTCGGTCTCGATCTCAAGGACAGTCTGGTGTTCTTCGATAACGTCGCCTTCCTTCACAACCCATTTCCGTATCTCCCCTTCAGTCGTTCCTTCGCCTAAATCAGGCAACACAAAATTGTAAGGCATGACACCTCCTTGCCTCTCGATGATCGTTCACGCACCCTTGGATCGTACCGGAGACCCTCTTTGCAAAGGGGATCGAGGGTACTAAACGGTCAGCGCCCCGCCGCGCAGATCGTTTTCAGTAAAACTATACACCAAACGGGGTGCTTAGGCAAGACAGGGGGTTGATCGAGCCCTTGAAAAACACGCTGCAATATATTAGGCTTTTCAGCATGAGAACACTTGGCGTCGAGACATCCACGATGCTTGGCGGTATAGCCATCATGGATGACGAAAAAGGCCTCATAGCAGAGATCAGGTTGAACATCAAGACGACCCACTCCGAAAGACTCATGACGGGAATAAACCTGGTGCTCCGGCAGGCTGGCATGAAGATAGCGGACATTGACGCCTTTGGAATAGCGACGGGACCAGGGTCCTTTACAGGGTTGAGAATCGGATTAAGCACGGTCAAGGGCTTTTCCTACGCCACTGGCAAACCGGTAATATCGATACCAACCCTTGAGGCCTTTGCCTGGAATTTCCCATACACGAAACATCCTGTCTGTGTCATGCTCGATGCGCGTAAGGGCGAAGTATACGCCGCAGTCTTCTTGTGGAAGGACAGGGACTTCGAAAGGGTCATGGAAGCGAGGTCAATAAAGGTCGATGAACTTGCAGATATCCTGAAAGGACCGGTCGTCTTTGCAGGCGAAGGCGCTGTCATCTACAGGGAAAGTCTCGAAGGACTTGCTCATGCGCAGCCTATCTTTGCACCTCCACAATGGTCGGTTCCGTCTCCTTCAAACATAGCGTACCTTGCAATGAAGAAGGCTCAGAAAAGGGAATTTTCAGATCCCCTTGGTCTCACTCCCCTTTACGTGAGAAAATCGGAGGCCGAGGTAAAGCTCCAGGGAGGGTCGTGAAAAAAATCCTTATCAGGGATATGCGCGAAGGCGACATTCCCCATGTGGTACAGATAGAACGGCTTTCCTTCCCAACGCCCTGGTCTGAAACGTCTTTCCTTAATGAGATCTATAAACTCCGTTCCCTGGCAAGAGTCGCTATTTTTGATGAGGTGATTGCTGGGTATCTCTGCGCCGAGCAGGTACTCGATGAAGGTCATATCCTTAACCTGGCGGTCCATCCCGATTTCAGGGGGATGGGCGTTGCGAAGGTCCTGGTGAAACAGGTGATGGAGGAGATGAGGCAGAATGGATGCAGAGTCCTCTATCTCGAGGTCCGGTCTTCGAACGCTATCGCAAAGAGACTCTACGAAAGGTTCGGTTTCAGAGTCATAGGAACGAGGAAGCGGTATTATGTTACCCCCGAGGAGGACGCCATTATTATGGCAGGCGAAATCCCATGCCCTCCTGCAGATCAGTTTTAAAATAGTTGTAAAATAAGCAAATAATACTTGACAGTTTTGGTAAAGTATTTTATATTTCTATCATGCTTAGGTTGTCAACAAGGGGACAGTACGGGGTCAGGGCCATGTTTGAGATATCCCGGGGTTATCCGGACGATCCTGTCACGATAAGGGAGATTTCAGAAAGGCAGGATGTTTCCGTGCCCTACCTTGAACAGATACTGAACAAACTCAGAAGGGCCGGAATCATCAGGAGCGTGAAAGGGCCGGGAGGAGGATATCTCCTCGCAAGAAGGCCGAGGGAGATCACGATAGCCTCGATACTCAAGGAACTCGAAGGGCCTGTTGCCATAACCTCCTGCCTTGACCCGGAAGAAGGCTGTTCACGCATAGAAGGCTGTGTAACCCATCTCCTCTGGAAGTCGCTTGGTGCGAAGATCGAGGCCTTTCTCGAGACGATCACGCTCCATGACCTTCTTGCAAGAGAGCCTCTTCTGAAGTTTTCTCACGTCCATGAGGAGATCGATACGGCGTGACCCTCAAATTTGTTGAGAATATAAAGCCTGATGTTACGGCGGATATCGTGTATATGATGTGTCCCATGCATCTTCTCAAGCTCGATGAGCAGGTGAAGCAACTCGACAAGGGACAGATACTCGAGATCCTCACAGACTATGACGGCGCTTTGGAGGACATACCGGGCTGGTGCGAAAGGACGGGGAACGAATTCCTCGGCATCGAGGAGACCGAGGATTACTATAAATTCTATATCAAGAAAGCGAGGTAACTATGAGGAAATGTTATTTCGACCATGTTGCGACAAATCCGCTCCATCCTCAGGTCTTCGAGGCGATGATGCCCTACTTCAACGAGGAATTCGGCAATCCCCTCAGTGTGTATGAGGCGGGGATGAAGGCCCGGAGTGCGATAGAGCATGCCCGCGGCCAGGTTGCATCCCTCATAAACTCCAAGCCCGCAGAGATCATCTTCACAGCCAGCGGGGCCGAATCGAATAATTTTGCGCTCAGAGGTATTGCTCTCGCCCGTCAAAATGAGGGCAAGCACGTCATCGTTTCAAGGATGGAACACCATTCTGTCCTCAACTCTGCGCGGTTTCTCGAGAAGGCAGGTTTCACCGTCACCTATCTCCCCGTCGACAAATACGGCGTTGTCGACCCGGATACGGTAAAAAAGGCGATTACCAAAGAGACCGTCCTCCTATCGGTCATTCATGGAAGCAGCGAGGTCGGGACGATAGAGCCCATACGAGAGATCTCAAGAATAGCAAAGGAACGGGGTGTGGTATTCCATACCGATGCCGTTGCATCTGCCGGCAATGTCCCTCTGGATGTCAAGGAACTCGGCGCAGATCTTGTGAGTATGGCTGCGCATCAGTTTTACGGACCGAAAGGAGCAGCGGCATTGTTCGTAAGAGAGGGATTGAGGATCGTCCCCTTGATCTATGGAGGCATACAGGAGGGCGGCAGAAGGGCCGGCACGGAAAATGTCCCTGCCATCGTCGGGATGGGAAAGGCTGCCGAGCTGGCAAAGACAGAGATGAATGCCAGGATCGGGCATGTGAAAGGATTGAAAGACAGGCTCATCAGCGGGGCACTGAGCGTTGAGAATGTCTATCTCACAGGACATCCGACTGACAGACTCCCCGGGCATGCCAGCTTCACCGTGGAGTATATCGAGGGAGAATCGATGCTGCTCCTGCTCGCGGCAAAGGGGATCTCCTCAGCGAGCGGGTCTGCCTGCTCGTCGAAGGCACTGAAGGCGTCTCCTGTTTTACTCTCGATGGGAGTGCCCTCAAGCCTTGCGCAGGGGTCCATTGTCTTCACCCTGGGCAGAGGGAATTCGATGGAGGATATCGATTATTTCCTTACTGAATTTCCTCCGATCATAAAGAGACTGCGGGAGATATCTCCCTTTGCGAAAGGATGGGATGAAAAAGCTGAAGGTCAAACCTGTTACACAACGCCTTCTGATTCCCAGGAGCAATAATACTTTCAAGGCCGACAAATGGACACTGAGGAGGAACATCTATGTATAGCGAAAAAGTCATGGACCACTTCACAAACCCGAGGAACGTAGGGGAGATACCGGACGCCGACGGAGTAGGCACGGAAGGGAACCCTACCTGCGGCGACGTCATGAAGATATCGATCAAAGTAGAAAATGGTAAGATCACCGATTGTAAATTCAAGACCTTTGGTTGCGGCGCTGCCATAGCCGTCAGCAGCATGGTAACAGAGATGGTAAAGGGCAAGACCATCGAAGAGGCTTTGGGGATAACAAAGGAATCAGTGGCAAAAGAGCTTGACGGACTCCCCCCCCAGAAGATGCACTGTTCAAACCTCGGTGCCGATGCGCTGAAGAAGGCTATTGAGGACTATAGGATGAAACATCCGGCGTAGTAGAACGTTGCATAAGGGAAAGCAGCCACGCCTCACATTTACAAATCGGGATTCGAGCTGTTAATATACCCTGTTTTGTGGAGAGGTGGCCGAGCTGGTCGAAGGCAGCCGCCTGCTAAGCGGTTGTGGGGGTAACACCTCACCCAGGGTTCGAATCCCTGCCTCTCCGCCATCGACGGAAGCGGCAAGCACCGGGTCAGGGCTTTGACTCTGAGCTCACAAAATGCATACAAATACATGAGGAGGTCTCTCGAAATGAGAAGGTTCTTGACGATCGGCCTAGGAGTTGTGCTCGTTTTCTCTTTCGGTCTCGGAGGTTGCAAAAAGAAGGAGGAACAACCCGTCCCGAAGGCTCCTCAGATGACGCCTGGAGGACAGATGCCACCGCCCGGCCATGGCGAAGGTATGGGGATACAAAAAACTGAACTGAAGACAGTCGTGCCAGACAGCGTCAAGGGAAAATGGTCTGCGGTAAAGATCATGGTGGAAGACAAGACGAGCAAGAAGACGGAGGAGTATACGATCAATCTCAACAGCGAGTTTAAGATTCCCAACTCTGACCTGAAACTTGCAGTGGGAGATTTTCTGCCGGACTTTAAGATGGACGCTGGAATGATTACTTCGACTTCCAATATGCCGAACAACCCGGCGGTGGGGATAAAGGTTTTTGAAGGCGATAAGGAGGTATTCAAAGGCTGGCTCTATTCGAAGTTCCCGACAATCCACCCCTTTGAACATCCGAAATTCGGACTTGCCCTCAAAGAAGGAGTGAAAAAAGGATAAAGGGGCAGCGCCCTTAGCTCAGCTGGATAGAGCGTCGGACTACGAATCCGCAGGTCGGGGGTTCGAATCCCTCAGGGCGCGCCACTCATCAAGGCAGACCTATTAGCAGCGGGTCATTCAGAGAGAGGGATGTATATTTTATGGGGCTGGCCCTTGAAGAGGCCGGCCTCGCTTTTTCTGAAGGGGAAGTGCCTGTCGGCGCTGTGCTGGTAAGTAACGAGGGCATTATTATTTCCAGGGCACGCAACAAGAGGGAATCACTCCAGGACCCTACTGCCCACGCTGAAGTCATGGCATTGAGGGAAGGTGCATGCAAAGCCAACAGCTGGCGTTTAGCCGGAGCCACCCTATATGTGACCAAGGAGCCCTGTATCATGTGTGCAGGCGCGATGATAAACTCGAGGCTTGGCAGGCTCGTTTACGGCTGCAGGGACTCGAAGGGCGGAGCCGTCGGCAGTCTTTACAATTTGCTGGAAGACAAGAGACTGAACCATCAGGTCGAGGTTCTCTCAGGCGTTTTTGAAGAAGAATGCGCTTCTCTATTGAAGGAGTTTTTTGAAGAGCGGAGGTAAAGGATCTTTCCGTTCCTGTTTCTTAATGAGGGCCCTTTGTTTTAAACTAAAAGCGCCCTTTGTTCACTCTTGTTCCATGGAGAGGTGGCTGAGCGGTTGAAGGCGGCGGTCTCGAAAACCGTTGTGGGGGCAACTCCACCGAGGGTTCGAATCCCTCCCTCTCCGCCAGTTTTCAATGAGTTAGCTCGTAAAACAAGAGTCATCAGTTTTCACCTTTTTGGCCGATTGTAACCCTTTTGTAACTATCGGCCCTTTCCATCTTCTCTAAAGCTTCCCGGTGTAACTGTGTAACTTTCTCCGCCGCGCTCTTCAGGTCTGCTTCATTTACGATATTGTACCTGTCGAATACCGAGCGGGTTTTGTGTCCGCTGATCTTCATGCACACTCTTTCCGGGATAGCTGCCCTTACCATGTTTCTAACTGCCGTTCTTCTGAGGTCATGGAAAATCTTGTCGTGCCTCTTTAAGTGTTTCCCTTGGCACTTCTCACAGGTAAGGCCCTTGCGCTGTTTCTTCTCTGATATTTTCGTGATCTCTCCGCAATCCTTACACTTAAAATGCAGCATTCGGCCCATCTTCAATAACGCTGTATCCCAAGCGTCCCCGAAATCTTTTATCTGTTTCCCCTCTCTAAAGAAGACATAAGGGCATTTCGGAAACTTCTCGTCTCTGAGAATCTCTTGATTTAGAAAGGTCTGGTACAGTTCCCCAGAAAGGTAGATAATCCTTGCTTCGTCGTTCTTTGTGGTTTCGGCTTCAAGAGTTATTTTCCCTTCGATCATATCAACCTGTTTCCATCGAAGGTCAAGAATCTCTTGCAATCTCATACCAGTATGGTATCCCTGAGCGAGTACAGGTTTTAAATAATCGGGTAGGGCCTCCTTGATCTGTAAATACTCTTCATGCTCAAAGTATCCCTGTGCACGCCATCAGTTTTTGATACCAAAATCAGAAAGAATTGGGTAACACTTTTCCATTGATGGTCACGGTTATAAATCCTTTCATTCTCAGCCAGGCCTCGACGGCGATGCGCCAGGCCGCTTGCGGCTGAACCCCTTCACCGCACAGTATATCACTCTGCAGGTTCGTTATCCAAACATAGGCATCCCTCCTTTCCCATTTAGAGAAACTCCTCTTGCCTGTGAAGTACACCCGGCAGGCATTGTTGCCGTTCAAGCATGGCCGAGGTCGGTGATTGAGATCATGTTCAACCGCCGAGGCATAGGCCTCCAGGTGTTCGCGCGGACAGGGCTTGTATGCGAGCCTGGCGGCAAGCCCGTTTTTCAGCTCGGCCTGCGCCTCCTCGATCGCGCCGTTGTAAGGTGGATAGTAAACCGGGCTGTTCAGCGGGAGTACAAAATACTCGGTCAGCACTTCATTGACCGCCGCATGATTGAGATTGCCGCCATTGTCCCGCTTAAGGAACAGGGGTGCCCCAAAACGGTTGAAGGTTGCGGTAAGATAGCCTGATATCTCTTCGCCGCCGGGGACGTCTCCCGCCATGGGATCGAACTTATAGCGGGAAGCGAGGTCCTGTATTTGGCTCAGGTGTGCCTTGTCTGTGTCTCGCGGTCCGTATTCGCACGGGTCCATGGACCAAGCGACGTTCGGCACCTTCCAGCTGATGCGCCTCAGATTCTGACGATAAGAGACGTTGAGATCATGCCGAGCCATGGCGACCATTCTCTTCAGCTGTCGCCTTGATATGCTCGTGGCGTAGCGTGCGTATAATGCACCGGTGCCCTGTGTGCGAGCACTCCCGTGAGACAACTGTTCTATATCCTGCTGGAGCCTCCCCAAATCAGGCGGCTTGACCTTGGGAGGACCCGGCTGCCGCACTAGAGGCGCATCTGCTTTGCGCCGCAGGCGCCACCGCGTAAAGCTCGGATAGGGCAGCCCGACGGCGCTGCAGATCCCCCGGTAGGGCATCCCGGTCCTCTCCCTGATCTGGTCAATAAGGACAAGCATACGAGTTAGCGTCTCTTCTTTCGCTTTCGTTTTTTTTCCGCAGAGGCCCTCTTTGTCGCGTTATGAAGCTCATAGGCATGCAGCATGTCCCGCACTTCCACGGTCTTTTGGGCGACGAAGAGCTGTTCCTGCAGTTCCGCAACCTCTTCCTGCAGCCGCTGCTTCTCCTCGTCCTGCGGTATGGTGGGCCTGCCGGGAGATCTATCCTCCATGGCCTCCGTCATCGCCTGTAAGGCCCTGCTCTCCCACTCGTAGTAGGTCTTACGGGACACGCCTAACCGGCGTGCGCCCTCCTCAGCCGTGATCTGGCCGTTGCGCACCGCAAACACTACTGCCGCCCGCTGGCGGGCTCGCTCCTTGTCCCGTGCATCACTCATAAGTCTCATTCCTCCTGCGGATCGAGAGAAGATCGGGTTCGCCAGAAGCCCTATAATCGATTTTCTCGACCCGGCCCATATCTAACCATCACCCGTTTTCCGCAAGGCAGGGCCTTCGGGTTTCATGTCCCTCGACTGAGCCGGCTCTGCTTTCCTTGCCTCCTGCGCCTTCGACAGCGTCCTCTCCAGCCTGCCCTGAGCCGTACTCGTCAGGAGCGTCAGTCTCTTCTTCTCCAACATCGCCTGAAGCCGTGGAGAGAGCGCCGGCCCTCTGTCCAGGCTCACCCTCGACTCCAGTGCCTGCAGCATTCCCTCCATCGCCCGCCTCTGCCACTGCGCAAGCACCATCCAGGGGATCGACAGCTCCCGGCATATCTCCGCGGGTCTCCTCCTCTCCGTCCATACCGACAGCACCGCCCGGCACTTCTCCATCGCCCCGAAGTTCAGCGTCTGCCGCTTCCTCTCGCCCTTTATCTTCTCCGTCTTCTCCATGGTCATCTCCCTTCTCGTTTAGATTGTAAACTACTTCCTGCGTGATGTCGTCGCTCTCAGCTTCCACCGACAAGCGCAGCCTGCCCTTCTCCGCCCGCAACACCACCGATTGCCCCTCCATGCGCCCTACCATGTAAAACGGCAGCCTCGGTTTCCCCCTGAGCGCCATCTCGAGGAGATTGTCCTGGATGCCCTGTTCGATCGTCTTCCTCAACTCGCTCTGGATCTCAAAGTACCGGTCCGCGGGACACAGCCCGCCGATCCCCTGGTGCGGCCGCTTGTGGTTGTAGTACTTCACCCACTGCCGTATCCGCTCCCCTGCGTCCTCAAAGCTCTCAAACTGGGCCCTGCTCAGGAACTCCAAGTAGATTGTCTTCCAGAACCGCTCGATCTTGCCCAGCGTCATCGGATGGTGAGGCTGTGATTTGATGTGGCGGATACGGTCTTTCTTCAGCTCCAACTCAAAGCGGCTGTTGCCCCGCCAGCTCGTGTACTGCCGTCCGTTGTCCGTAAGCATCTCCTTGGGCGGGTTGTACTCCGAGGCCGCACGGCGGTACACCTCGATGACGTTCTGCGCCGTCTGGCTCCTGAAGAGCTCCAGCCCTGTGATGTACCGGGAGTAATCGTCGATATACCCGATCAGGAACGCATAACGGCCCCCGAGGCGGAACGTGAAGATGTCCGTCTGCCATAGCTGGTTCGGCGTTGACCGTTCGAAGAACCGGGGTCGTGTCATATTGCGCTGCCGCTTCTTGGGTGGGGGCGTCATGAGCGATGACTCGTGAAGCGTCTTGCGAACAGTCTCGGGACTGGCGGAGAGAAAGAACATCCTCTTTAAAAGCTGCGATATGCGCTTGATGCCGAAGGGCGGATTGGCCTCCTTGATCTCCACGATCTTCTGCTTCACCGGTGCGGGAAGGCTCCGCCCCTTGCCGTTGTGGCTCTTGGCGAGCCCGGCTTCCCCCTCACTACGATAGGCCCGAACCCACCGCCCCACCGTTCCAGTGCCCACTCCGCATTCCTGGCAGATCACCGAGACGGGGACGCTCTCCTCAAGGTGCTTCTTTACTATCTGAAGCTTGAAATCGGCTCCGAAAAAACGCCTCTTTTGCTCCGGAGCCTTCTTCTTTGCAGTGCTCCTCTGTACTGTCTTTACTGGTTCCATCGATGACACTCCTCTCGTTTACCTCAACTTGGAGTGTCACCCTATTTCCTCAATTCCTTGGTATCATAAACTGGTCGTTAGGACACCCCCCGTACTTCCGACACAGCTCAGTGACGGTTATGCCCGCTTCCCCCTCCTTCAGAATGCTTACAATCTGTTCCTCTGTATACCGCGTCTTCTTCATCCCTGCCTCCTTGTTCGAGTGTCCTATTATGCCAACACTCTACTTACAAGTGGCACATTTTTCGGGGGACAGGTCC
>DASRZP010000075.1 GCA_035686305.1 Thermodesulfovibrionales bacterium
GAGTGATCTACCGTCGTTTATTGCTGCTGTTCTGTCCAAAGTGCACATTCTCCAAGGAGGTCATATAAGAGGTAAGTAAGAAAATACGCTCTTGACAGGTTTAATACATATCAGTGTAGTGAGTCCAACGCTTCTTTACATATGTTTGACTGCATTTGGTGTCATTCCCGCGTAGGCGGGAATCCAGGCGCCCTTGTTTTCCAAAGAAAATGGATTCCCGATTACTACTTCGGGAATGACGGGCAAGGAACTTTACGACGTTTCTTATGTAAAGGGACTTCTGAATCATTACACTAGATCTTCGACTCATCAAAAGAGAAGGCCCCGGATCTTCCGGGGCCTTCTCGCTCGACACAGAATGAGCAGTTACTGACCAGGGCCATAGACCGTTGCCGGTCTTGTCCCCGCGGGCCTTGTTGCGCCGGCAAGGGGAGAGCCGTTCAGATCGGCGTAGGAATCGAGGAGCAGCTGGATGCAGTACTTGTAGTTGTGAACAGCTGCCGAGGCGTTCGGTACAAGAAGCTGAGAGGTCGCAGCAGAGGGAAGCCCCTTGACAATGAACTGGAGATTAAAGGTTGCCTTGTAGGCAGGAGGGGTCCAGGCCGTGAAGGCATTTGCAGATGTATGGGGCAGGCCGGCCTTGAAGGCATAGGGGTAATTGAGGTCATCGTACTCGATTCCCTTCGTCTTGAGCAGGGCGACGAGCTTGTTTTCGAGGGACTGGATGGATTGAGCGATGGAAAGCGTCTGTCCATTCGGATCTCCGGTATAGTTGTTGGTATCGAAATTCGCACGATAGGTGTCAACGTCAGGAGAGGCCGTCCCTGATTCCGCAGCTACGGCATTGAAGCTGCCGTGACAGGATGAGGTATTGCAACTCACCACATTCGGGTTCCATGAATGGCCGCCGTTCTTGTTATCAGCGGTAGGATTACTCATATGGCAGGTTATGCAATTTGCGGTCTGATGGGCCTCATTGACGCTGTAAGACTTGCCGGTGTATTCGTAGGCGTTCGCGCCCCACAGCATCGCGCCGGTACCAAGATAATGGGGATTGAAAAAGCTTCCGGTGATGGTCTTGCCAGGAGCGAGTTTTGTCTTGTACAGCGTATAGCCGCTCTCCCTTCCCTGATGGCAGTAAACGCAGATAGTCGCATTCTTCGTCTTGTCGAGGGGAACGGGCTGAGTGTCGAGGAATACATTCCCTGTGATCGTGACGCTGCTTGTAGAATAGTTCGTCATGATTACCGGCTGACGGGTATTCTTGCTCTGCGTCCCGACATTGGTATGGGGATCGTGGCAGGTCACACAGGTTACCGGCTCATCACCAAAGACCACTGGCGCAGAAGACGTACCTTGAACATTATCCTGGTATGCTATCGAAGTGAGGCCGTTATGGCATTTGTAGCAAGGGAAATTGTCATTGCTGCCGACACCGACGGGTACCGCTGCGTTCTGCTTCGTGCTTGCAGTGGCTCCCTTTTGCCCGCCTCCACCGGTATTGCTCCCCAGCGCCATATCATAGGGCCAGAGGCTCTGGTGACCGGCATCTGCAGTCGTGTAGTTTTTCCCCGTATTCGGATTCACATACGCCGTCGGATTGGCTGAGAATTCGGCAAAGGCAGGGGCATTGCGTTCGCCATGGGCCGAACCTCGCCACTGGGTATAGATGTCCTGCTGATGAGTCGGGCCTCCACTGTTCAGATAGTTCCCCCTGGTATGACATGGGGAACAGACCCGTTCGGCGCCCAGTTCGTTATTCGTTCCGACGACCCTTGTGATGTCGACGGTGCCGTCAGCCTGGACTGCCCCGTTTGGCTGAAAGATGAAGCCGGCAAAGGGAGACCCGGTCTTGCTCTGTGCGCCCGTAGAATCTACGACGTAGTTGCGAAAGACAGGGTATCCTACCGGTGCGCTTCTCTGGGGAACAGACACCTTAAACTCCGGCTCATGGGCATTATGGCAGGACGCACAGGAGACTGTCGGGTTCGGCAGGTTGTTCGGATCCGGTTTGGCAAGAGAGCCGTCACTGTTGAAAACGAAACGCTGGCTCGAGTTGTGGCAGACAGAACATTCCTGGATATGCTGGGGTGTGCTGACAGGAGTAGGAATCTGCGAGAAGGTGCTGTCCGGTATCTTGTTCGCATTGGCATGCGCTGTCGCATTGAATCCGGTGAAGCCGTGACAGGCATTGCACTGGTCAGCCTGAGGGTTGGGGAAAGGTATGGGACCGACTCCCCAGTGCAGGCTCGCGGGACCGTGGCAGTTCTCGCACTGAACGTTGCCGTCAGTGGTGTGGGTGGTCGCTGCCCAAGCAGGCGCGATCTGCGTTCCCGTGACATCTACGGTCGTCGCATGACAGGTATTGGTACAGCTTTCCGAGCCGACTTTTGTTGCGGTCTCGAGGGGCGGCTGCGGGCCTGCTTCCTTTGTGCCGCTCCCGCAACCAGCGAGGAAAAACAATGCCACGAGTAACAATGCTGAACAGACTAGGACCCGAGATCTCTTGGTCATTCCTACCTCCTTTTGTAACATTGGCAGCATAGTATCTTTACCTCCTTCAGAAGTTATTATCATTTAAGGCACCGTCAGATGACATTTGAGGCATGTCTGGTTCTCGTTGGCACTCCCGAGCCTCCCTTTGCTCCGGTACCAATTTCTCGGGTGAGGGTTGACCCTGAGGCCGCTCACGGCGCTGTGGCACTTCAGGCATACCTGCCCGTCGGAATGGCAGGACTGACAAGAAGTGAGGTTTTTTCTCGCTTCCCTTGCATGTTCTGCAGACCACCGATTCACAGGCACGAGGCTGTTGGGGTGACATGTCGGACACTGGGCAGTGTTGAAAACAGAATGGTTCGGGCCACCCTGCTTGACATCGATGTCGGAAAAGCCCCTTCTATGAGACAAAACCATCAAATCATTGGGATTGAATTTGTTGTGGCATGCCTGACAGAAGGCCTTTGCATCGTGGCAGCGATAGCAGCCCCTGCCGGGGTCATCAGCAGCTTTTATCGGATGGATTTCTTTCCAGTCGGTGCGGTGGGATTTCGGCATGTAATCGGCTCCAAATGTGGAGACATGGAGATCAGCGTCTATGCCTCCTCCCTGGTGACAGTCGAGACAGAAAGACTGCTGGTGGCAGTCCTTGCAGTTGTTCGGATATTTCTCGGCATACAGCCGGTGCTCCTTCACCCATAACGGGCCATGGTTGGGAGTGACGTTGTTGAGCGTATGGCACTCGTTGCAGGCCTTGATCTCCATCCCTGTTGAGTAATCGGTATGCCTGGTGACCGACCAGGCGAGAGAACTGTACAGGAGAGAGAGAGCTATGAAGATGAATATCTTTTTTGTCACACTTTCCTCCTTTCTCTACAGGTTCCAGTTCAGACTGACCCGTCCCAGCGTTCTGTTGTTAAAGCTCTCATTGACATCGTCCTCGATCCTGGCGACGAGCGAGAGGTTCTTGTTCAGAATCCACTGGCCGCCTGCCCAGTACCGCCGGGCGTAACTGTTTCCATCCTGGTCGGGTCTCATGTAGGCGTCATACTGGACACCCGCGGCGAGGAGGAACTTTTTGTTGATCTTATAATCTGCAGTAACCTCGAAACCCCACGTTTTTCCGCCGTACCCATCCCGGCGGTCGAAAGAGGCATTAACCGTAAGATTCTTCATCGGGAGGATTTTGGTTCCCACGATAAAGTTGTTAGCGGTCTCGCTGCCTTCATACGTCTGGCGGGCATAGGAAGCAAAGGGTGTTAACGGCACGTTGTCGAAACTGTATTCGGCACGCACGAGGTATTCACGGTATTGGTCGACGGCGAAGACACTGTAAATCGACGTGGAATCAAAGGTCGGGAATGACTGATAGAATTCTCCCTTGATCATGAGATTGCTCATGGGGAAGATGTCGACCCCTACCGTTGCCTCATCGAAGACCTTTGAGAGTCTGTCGTATCTCACTTCCGCGTATGGACTGAGATACCGGTAAGAGTATCTGAAGTTCAAACCGAATTCTTCCCGGGCGACGTACCAGTCATCGTATTTCCTCACGTAGCTGATTCCGAGCTGCGTTGCCTTGATACCTTCCAGGTGAACGTCGACCCCGACAAAGTAATTTCCGAGGCGGGACTGCTCCGAGTCGAGGCTGAACACGACGTCTCTGCCGCCGGCCAGGGTGATTCCAACAGGGCCGAGCTTATGGACTGAGAGTGTTGCCCCGTCCATGAGCGATGAGCCCGCAGAGAAGTTCACATACTGTCTCCCGAGCCGCAACGAAGTGTTTTCAATAGGGAGGACGACGTCGAGGTAAAGGTAGTAAAGTCTCCCCTGGAGACCATTCTCCCGGATCGCCCCGCTGTCAAAGGCATCGGTGAGCCTTCCGTATCCCGCGAGTGCGATCTTTGAATTTTCGGGATTGTAGCTCAACCTCAGGTACTGAGCGAGAATAGCCTGGCTCCTGTCCAAGTCATCAACACCCCACAAAAACTGTGTCGATGAAGTCATCTTGAACGGTTCTGCCGACGCTGCCGTGGCGACGATGAAACAGAGGAGCATGCTACAGGCAAACAAAAGGGACCATCGAAGAACTTCCCTCATCTACGACCTCCTTTCGTGGCTTCGTTTGTCTTATCTAATCTAAGCGTCCGCCAATATGCGTCTTGCCTCCTTTATGTCTCCGTAGACTCCGTGCGTCACTTTCAGATGACCACTCAGTCTTGAAATATCTGCTTCAACCAGCCGGGTGGCCATTTTTAGAATTCTTTGGATAATATCTTAGAGAACATCATCTGTCAACACTTTTTTCTGAAATCTATCGCATCTCTCTATTTGCCGTCCCGAATCTGAGGAACTTTATGAGGGTCGGTCAGGCGGGGCGTTGTTACGTGGAGGCGCTCATCGGTGCAGGGGCATTTGTCCCGCAGTTATGGTAATATGCCTGCATATGGATGAGCTTTCGAAGGAGTACGTGATCTCCTTTTTTGAAAAGACCTTGGCCATGCATGGCGACAGGCCTGAGAGCGTGGGATGGAATGCAAGGGGACAGCCACTCCATTACGAGGCGCTTCTTGATATCGGAAACATCGAAGGTGCAAAGATTCTCGACTTCGGATGCGGCAGGGGAGATTTTTACCGGTTTCTTAAGGACAGGAATATCTCGGTAGATTATACGGGTCTTGACATCAACGAGAGAATGATCTCTCTGGCGAGAGAAAAATTCCCTGAATGCAGGTTTGGTGTTCTTGACAGTGAAAAGAACGAGCTCACTGAAGAGTTTGACTACATCTTTCTCTGCGGCGTATTCAATCTCAAGGTCCAGGGACTTGACGAGACGATCAAGGAGACCATCGAAAGACTTTTTCGCCGGACCAGAATAGCCCTGGCCTTCAATGCGCTCTCAGCTCATAATCCGAGAAAGGATTGTGCCCTGCACTATATCTTTCCCGAGGAGATTTTTCAATTTGCCGTGAAAAACCTTTCCCCGACCGTTTCGCTCAGACATGACAGAATGGCCTATGATTTTGTGATCTTTGTTTACAGGGAGATCAACGGCTTTTCCGTCTGAGCATGATTCGTTCAGTTCAGATCACTTGACCTGTTTCCTTTTCTCCTCCATCTGAACGTCAAGGGCCTTCAGTTGATCGACCGTCTCTCTCAGTTCTCTGTTCTCTTTTTCTTTCTTCTTCTCGGCTTCTCGCAGCTCTTTTTCTGACTCTCTTAGTTCTCTATTCTCTTTTTCTCTCTTCTTCTCCGCTTCCTTCAGTTCCTTCTCAGACCTGACGAGGTGATCGATTCTCTGCTTCAGTCCGTCCATTTCATTCTCCAATTTCCTCAGTTCCCGCAGCAGGGCGAGCCAGTTCGCTATCTCATAATCCTTGACCTTTTCGGGTTTCAGAGAGACATAGGTCTCAAGCTCTCTCAGTGCAAGAGAATAATCGGGGGAGGGGTTATTATACGAAGAATAGAGCACGGCAAGCTGAAGGTGTGCCGCGGCGCGTGTCGAAGGATCGCCGTGGCCTTGCGCTATCCCGTCCAGCCGTCGAATCTCTCCCGCGAATTCGCCTGGCTTTATTGTGGCTTTGAGACTCGTACTTTCTCTCGTTACGGGGGCACAATGAGAGAGAGCGAGCACTGCGAATGAGATGGCAAATACCACTGTCCTTTTTCTCTTTTCAGTCACGACGAAGAATACCTTTCACGTCTCTCAATGCTCCTTCCTCCTCTTGTTGACAACGTAAACACTTCCCGGAAGGTCCTTTGCATATTCCTTCAGCTCGGCAGCGAGTTCGCCCACCTGGATGTGGCTTGTGAGCTCGAAATCCCTGTTCGTGACTACAGCGATTGAGATCGTCATAAAGGGAAAGCGCGCCTCCTGTCCCTGCCGGGTCTTTCCGTTGATATATCCCCTCTCCCTGTCTTCAGGGTCATAAAACTCCGGTATCGTTTTGTCAAAGAGGCCGATGATTGCAGTACATATATCCCGGTACCGGTCAGGGGTCGTGATGACGACAAAATCATCTCCGCCGATATGGCCCACAAAGTCATCGCCGGTCCCGCAATCGGCAACTGACTTCTCCACAATCCGTGCGGTCGTTTTCAGGACCTCGCTGCCCCTGGCGTATCCGTAGCGATCGTTGAACGCCTTGAAGTCGTCAATATCCAAATGACAAAATGCCAGGGGATCACCCGCTTCAACCCGCTCGCTGAGCACATTCTCTATCGCGATGTTTCCTGGAAGTCTTGTGAGGGGACTCGCGTCGAGGCACTTCACCTCCATTTGTTTCAGCCTTTTCGCCATATCCCGAAAGGCATGAAAAAGCTCTCCCAATTCGTCCTGGTTCTTTATCTCAGGAACGGAGTCGAATCTTCCTTCCGAGATTTCCTTTGTAGCGTTCTTCAGACTGGACAGAGGGTCCGCAATACTCTTCGTTATCAGAAACGACGCAATTATGCCGGCGAGAATACTGACAACACAGAGTATTGCCGTGACCCTGAAGGCCGTTGCGCCGATCTGTGAGGTGAGGAGGGTTTTTTCACGCTGGGCACTACGGGCCTTAAGAGAAATCTCTTTGATCAGGCTTATGAGCTCTTCCTGGCGATTTCTGATTTCCCTGTCGTACCTCACTCCCTGAGGGGAGGAAGGAGGCGCCAAGGAAAGCATGCTCTCCGTAAAGAGATCGCTGTATTCAGCGTGGAGGGTCGCCAGGCGGTCCAGGGGGACCTCCTGAAGGTCCGGCAGACCGCGTATCCCATTATAGAGATTCTCGAACTCCCTGCTCTTTTCCTTGAAGAGGGCCATGGTCTCCGGGCTCTTGAGGATGCTGTATCGTCGTGCGTAAAGCTCCTGGGAGAGAAGGACATCGATCATCTTTTCCGACGTTTCTATCAGGGATATATCCGTCCTTATGACACTTCGGTTAATATCGTTTAGCCGTTCAAGACTCCAGAGGCTGAAGACGGCGACAGCGAGGAGCAGAACATAGAGCGTGAGGTAACCGAGGAAGAGTTTTCTTGCGATCGTGAGACGGAGAAAGGGGAGAAAGACTCTTGCGAAGGGAGAGCCATCTTCGTCCGATGCGGCGTCAGCATACGGCATCTTCGTAAGTGTTCTCTTTCCTGAGAAAGGTTCGGCCAAGGGAGTCACTCACAGGATCTCGAGAAGTGTCGTATCGAATATCAGGGTCTTTCCGGCGAGGGGATGGTTGTAATCCATGGTAAAGGAGGTTTCTGATATTTTGATCACCGTTCCCATAACAGGAAGGCCGTCAGCACGATACAATTGCAACTGCTTGCCGACCTCGGGGTGAAAACCTTCCGGCACCCTCTTCTTATCGAGTTCGCAAACGCGTTCCTTTCTGTGAGGGCCATAGGCCTGCTCCATCCCTATCCTGATGGACCGTGATTCACCGGTGGTCATGCCGATCACTCCCTTTTCGAGTCCGGCGACTACCTCTCCTTCCCCGACGGTAAACTCGAGAGGCCTGTCGGCTGCCGAGGAATCGAAGATGGTGCCGTCCTCGAGTTTTCCTATGTATTCGATTCTGATCGTGTCTCCTTCTTTCACTGCAGTCATTGATCGCTCCTCCGTTACCTGTACAACTGTTAGTGTTATTGTATCATATCCATTCGGAAGGGATTTTCTTCGTGCCCATGACATGCTATGATAGACCTCATGACGCGGTAATGCTGCGCTATGTCAACGACAGAAGAGAGAAACCCCAAATCAGGGAACATCGATGTCCTCGCTGTAGAGCGGGTGCTTGAGCTGATGAACGAGGAGGACGCTGCCGTCATTCATGCGGTCAGGGCCGCCATCCCTTCTCTTGCGAAGGCCGTGGAAGAGGCTGTATCGGCGATCAGAAGGGGCGGGAGAATATTCTATGTCGGGGCCGGGACGAGCGGAAGGATCGGTCTGATCGATGCAGCGGAAATGCCACCGACCTTCGGCGTGTCTCACGATCTTTTTCGTGCTGTGATCGCGGGAGGAGATGCTTCGATAAGGAAGTCCGTTGAAGGCGCTGAAGATGACGTAGATGCCGGAAGGGATAGTGCATTTTCTGTCACGAGTAAGGACATGGTCATCGGGATATCGGCAAGCGGGAGGGCTCCCTTTGTCCTGGCCTTCCTCGATACGGCAAGAAAACGCGGTGCAAGGACATGGTTGATGACCTGCAACAGGACGGAGATGCCACTCTTCCTTGACGACTCTACGATGGTTATGCCTGACGGAATCGTCGAGGTCGTCACCGGACCTGAGGTGATCGCCGGATCCACACGGCTGAAGGCGGGGACCGCCGCAAAGCTCGTTCTCAATATGTTCTCCAGCGCAACTATGATCAGGATCGGAAAGGTTTACAGGGGATTGATGGTTGACGTTGTCCCCTCGAACAAGAAGCTTGTTCAGAGGGCTGAGGGAATCATCATGGAAATAACAGGCTGCACCAGGGAAGAGGCCGGCCGATACCTCAGGCTGGCCGAGATGAGGCCGAAGGTGGCAATCGTTATGAAAGCGAGGGGGGTGTCAAAGGAAGAAGCCTGGGATCTCCTCAGAAATTCCGGCGATTCCCTCAGGGAGATTCTCGGATAATCCCGCTCTTGATCGCGTCTGCAACCTTTGCCACCCTGGCCATCTCTTTCACGTCGTGAACACGGACGATATGGGCTCCGTTAAGAATCGCGATAGCCACTGCCGCAGCAGTGCCTTCAACGCGGTCGGAGGGTGGGGCGCCTGCCAGTACCTTCCCTATGAAGGCCTTTCGTGAAGGGCCCACGAGAAGAGGTTTCCCGAGGCGTGAAAATTCGCCGAGGTTCCCGAGAATCTCGAGATTGTGTTCGAAGGTCTTGCCGAAACCAATGCCCGGATCAAGAATTATGCTCTCTTCCCGAACCCCAGCTTCCACAGCAAGCCTGATGCCCTCCCTGAGATAATCCATAATCTCCGGTATCAAGGCATCATAGACCGGATTGACCTGCATGTTTTTCGGCGTTCCCCGGATGTGCATGATCACGAGCGGCACGTTATAGTCGGCAACGATCTTCGGCATTTCCGGATCAAAGCGCAGGCCGCTGATGTCATTGACGATTGACGCCCCGGCATCGAGCGCCCTTCTTGCTATAGCCGACTTATAAGTGTCTATGGATATCGGTATCGGTAATTTCTTTGCCAGGGCCTCGATAACAGGGATGGTCCTCCTCAATTCTTCCTCAATCGGCGGCGCTTCAGAGCCAGGCCGTGTAGATTCCCCGCCGATATCGATGATGTCCGCACCGTCTTCGACAAGCCTGAACCCGCGCTCGATCGCGGCGTCTCTGTCGAAAAAAGCGCCGCCATCGGAAAATGAATCGGGCGTCACATTCAGGATGCCCATGATGTGGGTCTTCCTTGAGAGATCAAGCTTGTACTTGGACCATTCGAGTATCATGTGTCTTCGTTATTAGTCAATCTTCCGACCTTCCGTTATGTGTCGGTAGAAAGCAAATTTGGAACATACTAACCCATTAAATAGGGTGGTTTCAAGGGCCGGACTTGTTGGATCAAAAGCAATTTGACACAAGGTTGCATTGCTTCTATAATGCAATCAAATGCAGAAGAAATTCAATAATAGCTGTTCCCGTCGCGCTGGCGCGCTTGATTCGCGCGACTGAACAATCCGTTCGAGCACGGCACAGCACCTACATTGAGTCCTTCGGCCTCCAGCAAGCTCGCGCTAACGTCATAGTCATAGGCGGCTTTATTGAAAGGCGGTATACCTTCACAGGGGAAGATGGCAAACAATACGAAATTGAGATTTCTGACAGTACAGTAAATACAGCAAAATCGATAATCCAAAATATCATAGATTCATACCAATGGATGTGAAAGAAAAGAACTCAATCGGGGTTAACAATTTACTCTAGGCGACGCTGGGGATTGGCTGCTTTGAGCCCCGCGTCCTTGAGCATTGTCGTTAGGCGCCGCACTGATCTCAAACAAACCACCATAAAGGGGAGGTTCATGATGGCAGACATACGAATTATCACGACAAGTCGCTCGGAAAAGGTGATTAAGGAAGTCGCCGTCGAAGCCTTCAGAGCCGGTCTTCGAGGCGAACTCCTCACGCCTGACTCTGCAGGCTATCACGAGGCGCGGAGGATCTGGAACGCCATGATCGACCGCAGGCCAGCGCTGATCGCCCGATGCACGTCGCCTGAAGATGTTGTCCAGGCCGTAAAGTTCGCGCGCAAGCACGACCTCCTTGTCTCGATTCGAGGGGGCGGCCATAACATCGCGGGCAATGCCGTCTGCGACGACGGCCTCATGATCGACCTCTCGCTGATGAAGCGCGTCCAAATTGACCTGAACGCGCGCCGGGCGACCGTCGAGCCCGGCTGCACCCTTGCCGACTTCGACGCGGCCGCGCAGGCGCACGGTCTCGCCACGCCGTTGGGCATCAACTCGACCACGGGCATGGCCGGCCTGACGCTCGGCGGCGGCTTCGGGTGGCTGAGCCGGAAGTACGGCATGACCATCGACAACCTGCTCTCTGCCGATGTCGTCACGGCGGATGGCAATCAAGTGCATGCCAGCGAAACGGAAAACGATGACCTCTTCTGGGGGCTCCGTGGTGGAGGCGGGAACTTCGGTATTGTCACCAGCTTCGAGTTCCAGCTCCATCACGTTGGGCCGGGAGTGCTGAGCGGGTTCATCGTCTTCCCCTTCGACCAGGCAAAGTCAGTGCTCAGGCAGTTCGCCCGTTTCACCGAGACGATGCCGGACGAGCTCAACGTCTGGATGATCACCCGGAAGGCTCCCCCGCTGCCCTTCCTGCAGAAGGACGTCCACGGGAAAGAGATCGTCGTGCTCGCACTGTGCTATGCGGGTGAACCGACTGAGGGCGAAAAGCTGATCGAGCCGCTGCGCGGGTTCGGCACAGCGCACGGCGAACACATCGGTGTTCAGCCGTACACCGCGTGGCAGCAGGCCTTCGATCCGCCCTTGACACCGGGCGCTCGCAACTACTGGAAGTCGCACAACTTCTCGAAGCTCAGCGACGGCGCGATCGACGTCATCATCGAATACGCCGGCACGCTGCCGTCACCGCAGTGCGAGATCTTCGTCGGCACGATCGGAGGCCAGACGGCCCGCATAGCGCCCGAGGCGATGGCCTACTCAAGTCGGGATGCCAATTATGTGATGAACGTGCACGGCCGCTGGGAGTCGGCCGCCGAGGATGAGCGCTGTATCGCCTGGGCGCGCGAGTTCTTCGCCAAGGCACAACCTTTTGCCAGCAGCGGAGCGTACATCAACTTCCTGACCCAGGAAGAGACCAACCGCATCGCCTTCGCCTACGGTGCGGCGTACAATCGGCTGGTGGCGCTCAAGAAGAAATACGACCCGACGAACATCTTCCGGATGAACCAGAACATCAAGCCTTCGGTCTGAGGACAGAAAGGGGCTCTGACACCCCGCCGGGATTTTATTCCTGTGTCACCATGCTGTGTATCTCCCTCACCCGTTGTACCACCGGCGGATGGGAGTAATAGAATGCTGCATACAGGGGATGGGGATGGAGGTTCGAGAGGTTGTCCTTCGAAAGTTTTATGAGCGATGTTGCCATCGCCCCGGGATTCCCCGTTATTACGGCTGCAAACCCGTCGGCCTCCCTTTCATGCTTCCGTGAGAGATAACTCATGAGGGGCGTGAAGGGAAACGCGACGATGCCTCCGATAAAGCCGAGGATGAGGAGGCTCGCAAAGATGGTGTTGTGCCGAAGTGCGAAAAGATCGTTCAGGAAACCGGTCCCGATTATTCGGAAGGAGAGGTACAGGCCGATGAATGAAAGGGCCTCTACCATCACGATGTGCTTCAGGATATGTCTCTTCTTCCAGTGGCCCGCTTCGTGGGCCAGGACCGAAAGGATCTCTTCCCTGTCCAATTTCTCGAGGAGCGTATCAAAGAGGATGATGCGCTTTACCCTGCCGATGCCGGTAAAATAGGCATTGGTGTGGCGGCTCCTCTTCGACGCGTCGATGCGAAAAATCCTGCTGACCATGATCCCGGCCTTTTTCATGAGCTCCTTGATCGGACCTTCCAGGGTCTCGTCATCGAGGGGAGTGAATTTGTTGAAGAGGGGTTCGATAACATAGGGCGAGATATACATGATGAGGAGACTGAAGACGAGGAAAAAGAGCCACACAATAAACCACCAATGTTCCGGGCTCATGGTGATGATAAAGAATGCCGATGCCGTCATGGTGCCGAGAAGTATGGTGGTAAGGCCTATGGATTTCAGAAAATCGCTGACCCACAATCTCCCTGTCATGGTGTTGAAGCCGTACTTGTTCTCTATCCTGAAGTCGCTGTAAAGGTCAAAGGGAATCGAGAGTATGGTCTTTGCATAGGTCAGGAAGAGGAAGAAGAGCGTTCCCGAGACAACGGAGTTCTGATTGAGGGAGACGATCCACGAGTTATAGGTATTGAAGAGCCCCCCGAAGAAGAAGAAGAGGATGACAATACTATCCAAAGCAATCGACTCGATGATGCTGAAACGGCTGTGCTCGACGGTATAATCCCTCGTCTTCTTCAGCACGTCCCTGTCGATGTAATCCGAGAATTCCAGGGGAACAACATCACCGTATTGTTTCAGGTGTCTCAGATTAAGGATCTGGAGCCAGTAACCAAAGGATGCGACGAAGAGGTAGGCGAGAAGAAGAATGATCAGCATAGGCGAAAGGGAAAGATCGACCGGAATAAACCCTTTATACCGCAACCTCTTCGCTGCTGCCGGCCTTCGTCTGCTCCTTCCCGTTCACCTGAGCAATGAGGGCATCAATTTCGGAAGCATCGAGGGTCTCCTTATCGAGCAGGGCTCTTGCAAAGGCTTCGAGGATGTTGTAGTTCGATACGAGGAGTTTCTTCGATTCGTCGTATGCATCGGTAACAATGCCCCTCACCTCTTCATCGATCTCTTCGGCAATCTTCTCGCTGTAATCCTTGTGCTTTGCTATCTCCCTGCCGAGAAAGATCTGTTCGTCCTTCTTGCCGAAGGTGAGGGGCCCCAGTTTCTCGCTCATCCCCCATTCCGTGACCATTCTCCTTGCGAGGTCAGTCGCGCGCTCTATGTCGTTCCCCGCGCCCGTTGTCATATGGTGGAGGGCGATCTCCTCAGCCGCTCTTCCGCCCATGAGAACCTTTATCGTCTTGAGGAGATGGTCCTTGGAGTACGTATACTTGTCATCAATGGGAAGTTGCTGCGTCACTCCCAGCGCCCTGCCGCGCGGTATGATGCTCACCTTGTGGATTGGGTCTGTCCCCGGGGTCAGCCTTGCCACAAGTGCGTGACCGGCCTCGTGATAAGCCGTATTGGTCTTTTCTGCTTCGCTGATGATCATGCTCTTACGCTCGACTCCCATGAGGACCTTGTCCTTTGCGGACTCAAAGTCCAACATCTCGACCTTGCTCTTTGACTGCCTTGCTGCAAGGAGGGCAGCCTCATTTACGAGGTTTGCGAGATCTGCCCCGGAAAAGCCCGGTGTCCCCCTCGCTATAAGATCGAGATTCACCTTCTCGTCAAGGGGGATCTTCTTGGTGTGGACCTTGAGGATTTCCAGCCTTCCCTTTACGTCAGGCGCTGGAACAACCACCTGCCTGTCAAACCTTCCGGGCCTCAAAAGGGCAGGATCGAGGACGTCGGGCCTGTTCGTCGCAGCGATAATGATCACGCCTTCAGTACCTTCGAACCCGTCCATCTCAACGAGGAGCTGGTTAAGGGTCTGTTCCCGTTCATCGTGCCCGCCTCCGAGACCGGCGCCTCTGTGCCGTCCCACAGCGTCGATCTCGTCTATGAACACAATGCAGGGCGCGCTCTTCTTGGCCTGCTCAAAGAGGTCCCTCACCCTCGAAGCACCGACTCCCACGAACATCTCGACAAAATCCGATCCTGAAATACTGAAAAAGGGGACACCCGCTTCGCCTGCAATAGCCTTGGCAAGGAGGGTCTTTCCCGTACCGGGAGAGCCGACGAGCAAAACCCCCTTCGGGATCTTCCCTCCGAGTTTCGAGAACTTCTGCGGGTCTTTGAGAAAGTCGATGATCTCCTGGACCTCTGCCTTTGCCTCCTCCACACCGGCAACGTCGGCAAACGTAAGCTTTACAGCCTTGTTCGATATAAGGCGTGCCTTGCTCTTTCCAAAGGATAGCGCCCTGTTACCGCCGGTCTGCATCTGGCGCATGAAAAAGATCCAGATGAGGGCTATGAAGATGATGGGGCCCCAGGAGATCAGGAAGTTGATGTACCAGGGATTCTGGTCGGGCGGCCTTGCCGAGATCTTGACACCCTTTGCCCTCAGGTCTTTGACAAGGTCAGGATATTCGGCAGAATAGGTCTTGAATTTCTTGCCGTCTTTCAACCGTCCTGTGATGTGGTTTTCCTTTATGACAACCTCTTCTACCTCGCCTTGGTCAACTTTTGCCATGAAATCAGAGAAGATCATCTCGTCTTCCATCTTCTGGGGCGTACTGACGAGGTTAAAGAGGAGTATCATCATCAGGCCTATCAGCAACCAGATAAAGAGACTCCTGTAAACACCGCTCAATGCTCAGCTACCTCCAAACGTATTATTTTGATTTTACCACACTCCCCATCCTTAAGCAAAGCCGATGGCCCCGGTTGAGCTGAGGGCCTCTTTCTGGATGGCGATCAGGTTCCTGATACCGCTCTCTGCAAGATCTATGAGGGCTTCAAGGTCCCTCTTAGAAAAAGGCGAGCCTTCAGCAGTCCCCTGAACCTCAACGAAATTGCCATTCCCTGTCATAACAACATTCATATCCACCTCTGCCGCGGAATCTTCCGAATAGCAGAGGTCAAGGAGGAGTTCACCATGGATGATCCCGACGCTGACGGCCGCGAGGTAGTCCCTGATAGGTGTCTTCAGGATCATCCCCTTGTCAAGGGCATAGTTCAGGGAATCGGCCATGCATATGAAGGCGCCGGTGATCGAAGCTGTCCGTGTTCCTCCATCCGCCTGAATGACGTCGCAGTCGATCCAGACCGTCCGCTCTCCAAGGGCCTCAAGGTCTACAACGGACCTGAGCGCCCTGCCGATGAGCCTTTGGATTTCATGGGTCCTCCCGCCTATCCTGCCCGAGACGGATTCCCTCATCATCCTCGTATGGGTCGACCTAGGGATCATCCCGTATTCCGCTGTGATCCAGCCCTTCTTCTGGTCTTTCAGGAACGGGGGGACCTTTTCCTCGATGGAAGATGCGCAGATGACTTTGGTATCCCCCATCTCGATAAGGACGGAGCCCTCCGCAGTCCTCAGGAAGTTCCGCGTTATCTTAACCTTCCTCAGTTCGTCGTTCTTTCTGCCGTCCTGCCTCATCAGCGACCTCCGATATCGATTTTTGCGATCTTCTCTATCCTTTGACCGAGGAACCTCTCGCCGACGCGCCTGAACCGCTCAGGGGCGTCGGTCAGGTAAAAGAGCCTTGAGGGTTCGGCCGCCGAATCGGCCTCGATGCCGTCCCTGAGCAGTGTCTTTCTGATCTCTCGTACCGTCTCAATGGCAGAGTCTATGAGTACGATGGAGCTTCCCATCACCTTCCCAATAACGTTCTTCAGGAGAGGATAATGGGTGCAGCCGAGGACGAGGGTATCTATGCCCTTATCTTTCACATTCTTCAGATAGCGTTCGGCGACAATCTCCGCTATCTCCCCTTCTGTCAATCCTTCTTCGACAAGGGGTACGAAGAGGGGGCAGGGGAGGCCGAAGACATCGATGGAATCATCAAAGCCCTTGATGATCCGCGTATAAGCGTTACTTCCGATAGTAGCCTCCGTGCCGATAACGCCGACCTTTCTGTTTCTCGTAGTCTTTGCCGCTGCCCGCGATCCCGGTTCGATAACGCCGATCACGGGCATAGATACCCGCTTTCGTATCTCCTCAAGGCTGACTGCCGAGACCGTATTACAGGCCACCACGAGAAGTTTAATGCCCTCCGAGACGAGAAAACCGGTGTTTTCGAAAGAATAACGCGTCACTGTTTCTGCCGACCGAATGCCGTAGGGCACACGGGCCGTATCCCCGAGGTAGAGGGTGCTCTCCTTCGGGAGTACCCTGAAGAGCTCCTTGAGAACGGTCAGTCCGCCTATTCCTGAATCGAAGACACCGATGGGCTTATTGTTCATCGCTACTTGGCCTCGGCCAGGGTATTCTTCAGGGGATAGAGGCTGAAGATGTGACCACCGATACTCTCTATCTCCTTGCCTTCGACAATGATCTTCACATCGTCTATGCCCTTGACATTCGATATGACAGTTTCGTAAAGCCCCTTGAGGAGAAGGAATTCTGCCGGAGCGTCGCCCTGAAAGTTTCTCCTGAAATCATCAGAGAGGTTAACATAGAGAATGCCGTCGCTGCCGCGGTACGATCCAAGGACCTTTGCACCGGAAGGGATAATGCGCTTTTCGGTGTTCGGAAAACTCGTCGGACCCTTGAGGAACTCTTCGATCGTCTCTTCTGCAATCGTCAGGTCCGTCCCCCTCCGGACCCGTCTTTCTTCCATAGCAAGCCTTCCCCCTGACGGATAGTAGATCCTCACAGATATCAAATCATCAATCTGCTGCTGTGCTGCCGGCTGAGGCTCCTGAGGTTCCGGCTTCTGAAGGGGAAATTTCTTTGACACGAAGAGATATCCTCCTGCTATGCCGATGCCGAAGAGGAGCAGAAACACGAAGACCCAGAGAAGTTTTATTCTATCGATTCGCATAGGCAGAGAGTCCCCTCACAAGGGCTTCAACGAGCTTGGTCCTCAAGGGTTTATCATAGGCGAGGTTCACCGGGAGTTCAATAAGGACGGCGGGCGCGTTCATGGAGCTCAGGAGCGGCAGATTCATCTCCCGATAGATGATGTCGTTCTTGAATTCTGCACCGAGCGTCTTCCCCAGACCCTCGGAAAGGGCCTTGCTCTTTTCGATGAACCTCTTCTGTCTCGATATCAGACTGTACAGTTCTGTCGGTTGGGCCTCAGTAGTCGACGGTTCAGTGAAACAGGTGAAGATGACAAAGGCGGACGAAAGCGAGAGGTGTATGCTGATGAAGGCGTCAAGGGGTTTCTGATTTGCTGCGAAGGCCCTGTCGGTGATCGACAGGAACTGGTCGGACTTCCTCGTCAGCGTCGCATGCCTGTTCTTTCTCGTGAGGACAGCCTCCAAATCGCGCGCAATAGAAAGCGTTATGTCCTTTTCCCTGAGATCTCCTGAGATGATGCCCAGGTCGTATCCGCCGTGACCGGGGTCGAGGACTACGTGGAACCCGGGAGACATATCGGGAAGCCCGCTTTCTTTGGTCGCCGGCCGGCGGCCTTCGTCTCCGGACACCGGTATGACATCAAGTGAGAGTCGCGGGGGTGAGGACAGCTGCAAGACCTTTATCTTGAAAGGGGTACTCTGGTTTATGAGATAGACGTTTCCCTTCAACAATGTCTCAACGTCCGGAATGTTCTTCGTCGTGAGTCTGACAGGCACAGGAAACCGTACCTTTATCTGGTCCCGTGCGGGTGTAACGACTATGGCCCTGATGAAAAGATCATCTGCTGCTTCAAAGACAAAGCGGCTGAACCCCTCATTCCTGCTGAATCTGATCGATACGTCAACAGGAGAGGGAAGGGGACTTCCGCCTCCCTTTACCTGCGCAAGGGCTGTCTCAAGGCCCGTTCCGAGGAAGAGTGCCAGGAGGAGGGCCCCGAATCCTTTCATCAGCCTTTTCATTGCAGTATAATTTCTCATATCTCAGTGAAGTTTTGCAACAGACCGTTGTCTTCCTTGATCAGCGAAAACCCCTGCTGAAGCGGTTAAGAGTCGACATAATCGGGCAATTGCTGCTTCCCACCATCGGTTGCCGGACGACGGCGAGCGACATCTCTGAAGTGCGGAGGGCCGAGGGAAAAAGCGATCTTTTCACGCCAATTATTGCGCAGCCTTGCGAGCACCTGCAGACGGTGAGAGAAGATGAGAGGATGAGCAGCGGTGGAAAGAGAGAAAGCTCTCTCTAGATGACCTCGACCATCTCCCATACTCCGCAGGGACAGACGCCCGCACAGAATCCGCATCCGATGCATTTCTCGTCATCAACGACATACTCATAGGAGCCGTCTTTGTATTCGACCCTGCTGATTGCACCCCAGTAACAGGTCGCCTCGCAGATGTGGCAATCACGGCAGGTTGCGCACGACATGCATCGGTTGGCCGAGGCCTCTGGGGAGACATCATCGCCGATGCACATGTCGTAATATTCGGTCTTGACCTTCTCATAGGCTATCACCTGCTTGATCTCGGGCTGGCGGGGCGCATGCATCAATTCGTAATGGATGATGTCTGCAGTGATCCTCCCATGACCAATGGCATGGGTAACGAGACCGAGGCCCGTAACGTCGCCGATGGCATAGACTTTGACGTCAGATGTCTGGAATTTGTCGTTGACCGGTATCCATCCGCGTTCCGTGTGGATTCCCGGGGGGAGGAAGTCGAGTTGGGGAACATCGCCGATGGACATGACGACGAAGTCTGCGTCGAGGGATGTGCCATCCTTGAAGAAGATTCTCCTCTCAGTCTTATCATAACGATCAGTAACCTTCGGCCAGATTATTTCAGTGCCCTTTGCCTTGGCGATCTCCATCTCAGCACCGAAGGCAGCGGGCTTCTGAATATCAACGGCCACGACCGATTCTGCACCGTTGTTGTACGCCTCTGAGGCGACATCCATTCCGACATTTCCCGCACCGATGACGACGACCTTCTTGCCGGCAAGGTCTGGCTTATTGCCCAGGTTAACGTCCCTCAGAAAATCATAGGCGGACACGATCTCCTCAGAACCGGGGAAGGATACCTTTCTCGGCTGGTGGGCGCCGCATGCCAGGATGACGACTTCATGACTCTTGTATATCGCATCGAATTCCTGTCGCGTCACCGTCGTGTTCAGATAGAGGTTGACGCCGAGTTCCTTAAAGCGCTGAACCTCTTTTTCGAGGATCTGATGGGGGAGCCGTTCCCTCGGGATGCAGAGTTCTATCTTGCCACCAAGCTTGCCCGTAGATTCGTAGATGTCAACGGCATGCCCCTTCAGGGCCAGTTGCCATGCAGCGCTCATGCCTGCCGGTCCGCCGCCGATAACGGCTATGGTATGTCCCGTTGCAGGCTCTTTCTTCGGTGCAGGAAGGTCAAGGGCAAGCTTCCCCATCATGTCTATTTCGAGGGGCTTGTCGAGATGCGCCCTTGTGCAGCTCTGCATGCAGAGGTTCGGACAGATCTCCCCGCAGACCGTCGCGGGTAGGGGGCTGTACTTCAGCACCAGTTCCAGGGCGTCATTCAGCCTACCCTGCCTGATGAGCGATGCCCTCTTGTGCGACGGGATCTGTGTCGGACAGGCATACGCGCAGGGCGGCGCAAATTTCTCATTTGACCAAAGGGGCTTGTTCCTCCTGTCTTTGCCCGTCGTGATATACGGCAGCAAGGTGAGGTCATGGTTCAGATATGCTGCGAATATGCCGCCCTGGCCTACCTCTTTGTCCCACAGGTTCTTCCTGAAATCGGAGGTAGACATCCTGAACCATTTTTTCCCCCTCTTTTCCTGAGGCGTATACGCCATGAGCTTCTTCCAGTCTTCGGCAGAGCGCGTCAGCTCAGGATAATACGATGACCTGTCAACGGCATCAAGGAAGGGCATCATGTTTGTCTTGAGCCATTCCCAGTCCTGCTGAGTGAGGTCAAGGAGTTTAACATCCCTTTCGCTGTATCCCTGGATCGGGCCCCTGAAGTAGATGGTCCCTCCCACCATGCCGACGCAGGGACGGTAGCCAAGAATGTTTTCCGGGTTTCTCGGGTTTACGCCGCAGACCACCGCGATTCCCCCTGCCTTAAATTCTGCGAAGGAGTCCCCAACATCCCTGAAGTACCAGGACTGAGGGGGGTCGAAGCGCGGGTTCTGCTTTGTCATGGTATCGCAACGGGCGCCTCCGCTTCCCTGGACATAGAGGATACCCTGCGCTGCCGCATTAAAGGCGCCGTTCGTCACATCCCCCAGGACGGTTATCTTCGCCCCGCAGTCAAGCCATCCGATATCATCGGATGAACTCCCCCGCACCAGTATTTCAGTCCCCGGCATTCCCATACCGCCGGTCCTCTGTCCGACAGGGCCGTCGATCGTTATCGTCACCCACTCACCCCTCGGCCAGATGCGACCGCCGATACCATGCTGGCCATCGGCAAGGATATGGAGTTCCCGCGCACCATCACGTACGGCATTCTGTATCTGCTCTTCAAGAATCCTCGAAGGGACGCGGTTGCCCTTTACATTCCCCGGTATGGTGGCCACACTCTTGCTGACCTCTTGTCCGCCGGCCCTTGCCTTCCGGCCCTTGCCTCCGGGTGACGGTTTCTTGACCTCTAAACCCTTCTTAGCACGCATAGCTGATCTCTAACCTCTCTGCCATCGCCTTGTCTTCGATGCTCAACCCGTCGGACATGCCGATCGGGAGTTCCGTGCTCCTGCCCATGGGCGCGAATATCTTTCTCAGTTCCACATCGGCGGCCTTAAATGTCTCTACCACGCGCTCGGCCACCTTGTCGGTGTCGAGTCTCCTGTAAAGCTTCGGGTCCTGCGTGGTTATCCCCCTCGGACACTTGCCGGTGTTGCAGAGGTTACAGCGGTTGTATTCGTCACCAAAGCAGTCTGCCGCAGCCTGCATGATGTATTTGCCGATCGAGACTGCCGAAGCCCCGAGCATGATGAGGGCCGCGGCATTAGCGGCAAGATTCCCTTTCTTCCCGACGCCGCCGGCCGCTATAAGGGGAAGCTCGTTCTGTTTGCCCTGTTTCACAAGGTCGAGATAACAGTCTCTTATATTTGACGCAATCGGATGGCCCATTTTATCTAGGGACACATTATACGCTGCGCCCGTCCCACCGTCCTCACCGTCAATAGAAAGGGCAGCGGCATAGGGGTTTCTCGCCAGATTGTTCAGCACGGCCCGGGCAGTCTTCGTGCCTGATATCTTGGGATAGACGGGCACCCTGAAGCCCCAGGCCATGGACATGGACTGGATCATCTTAGCGACAGCTTCTTCAATGGAGTACTTCGTCTGGTGAGTGGGAGGCGAGGCAAGGTCGACAAACTGCGGTACACCACGAATGCTCGCTATGAGCTTGAGTACCTTCTGGGCCATGAGCAATCCGCCGTCACCGGGCTTCGCTCCCTGACCGTACTTGATCTCTATGGCAGCCGGGTCTTCCACCATGTGGGGCAGGGCATGGATGATCTCGTCCCATCCGAAATAGCCGGAGGCGATCTGGATGATAAAGTATTTCAGATACCTTGACTTCAGGAGTCTTGGCGGCATTCCGCCTTCGCCCGAGCACATAACAACGGGCAGTCCCTCAACCTCGTTGAGATAGGCCACGCCCATGGCAAGTCCTTCCCACATGGGAGGAGAGAGGGCGCCGACAGACATGCTGCCGATCATGATAGGGAATATCTCGCGCACGGGAGGGATAAAGGTTCCGCTCTCCCTGTCAACAACCAAGGTGCCATCAGTGATCCTCAACGGTAATTCCTCCGGGGACAAGATTCTTCCGAGGAGGGACCTGACCCGGAATTCATGCCTTCCGGCATCGAGCGCAGGATCGGTAAGCATCGAGATCCTCGTGAATTTGAGTTTGTCCAGGGTCGATGTTGCCGGATCGTTTCTCCTGCCGCCCCTCTTATAGGGTTCCCCGCCTTTATTCTTGTAATGATAGAACTTGTTCTGGAAATTGTACTCGGGCTCGATTGCCTCATTCGGGCACACGAGGGTGCAGGTCCCGCAGCCTGTGCAGTACCGTTCCATATCAAGCACCTGCTCAACAATCTGGGTAACCTTTCTTACGGCCACGGGCTTCGGAATGGGACCTTCTGACTGGACCGTCCTCAGGACCTTGACCGTTGGCTCGATGGCTTTGACAGGGCAGACGGCAGTGCATCTTCCGCACCTTTTGCACCGGTCATCTCTCCAGCGGATGATATAGGGAAACTCCCTCAGGGAGAGTTGATGGTTATGGTCTAACCGTGAAGCTGGTTCCATACTGTTACCTCCTGCGCCTGAGGCGAGATCATGACCATATCATATTTCATGGGGAAGATGTCCTTGGCCCTGTCCCGTTTCGGGACGGCCTTGTCAATACCGCATTCCTCAGACATTAACGCGTATTTGCCTTTAACCCCACCGACTGCACCGGGCCTCAGTTTTTTCGAGTCCTGCACCATAAAGCAGGTGCCGTCAGGAGTAAAACCGATGACCATGTTCGGACCGTCGATACAGAGCGGTCTCAATGATTGCTTCATGAGTCTCAGCGATTCCCTGTCTTCCCTTTGCTCTATCTCCGATGTCTTGAGAGGGGTAATGACGTCCTTATAGTACCTGAGGGGAAGACCCAGTTGCCTGGCAGAGTAATGGAGGATGTGCGTGAAGACCTCGCTGTCGCTGTTGTATCCCGCGTAGCCCGGAACGCCTCTGCCCATGAGGAACTCCCGGATAGGCACAAAGGCAGTATTCTCGCCGTTGGTCATGGAGCAATACCCCTGAATAAAGAACGGATGGCAGGCGTAAAGATAGATGGCATAGTTTGTATTCTGTCTTCCCTGAGCAAGGATGATCTTCGCTTTCAACCCGTCCCTGTCAAGGCCGAAGAACTCCCCCACCTCGAGCGGGTCTCCAACCTCCTTCAGGGTAATCACATCGGGATAGAAGGAAAAAGCGAAGATCGACCCATCAGGCTCGCCTGCCCTCCTCAGGGCGAGGCGTGTGTTCACCAGGAGGTCTTCCTTCTCACTCATCGGCCTGCTCCGGTACTCAGCCGGATAGTCGTAGGCCCGTGCGAAGTAGCAGTCGCGGCGCGTGATTCCCTTGACCGGCTTTATTCTCGGGGTCCATTCGTGCTTGAGCTTAAACCCTTGCTTCTTCATGAAGTCATCAAGGGCCTTCTTCCCGCTGTTTGAACAGATACCGGACAGCACCGGATACTTCTTCAGGCCCTCGAATTCTCCGCCGAGATCCTTAAGGGTGAGGCCGAGACCTGAACCATCGTGACCTTCCTTCATGGTTTCGAGGGCAAGGATATTCTCCATGGGTGAAAAAAAGTTCCGTGATGTTATCGCAGCAAGTCTGCACATTATCTGTCACCTCATCATGGAATGAAAACCCTTTTTACAGTCAAAAAAAGCGTCTGGAGCCGGGGCATCGGCGTCAGACGCTGGAGAACGTCAACAACTCCAATCGATTTATAATAAGAATTGAGCCTGGAGTTTGTCAACTTTCGGCCTGAGCTCACTCAGCCCTTCGAATGCCTGCCGCCCCTGCGATCACTCCCTGAACCTGTACCCGGCGCCGGAGACGGTGAAGATATATTCCGGTTTGGAGGGGTTCATTTCTATTTTCTGCCTGAGGTGCTGAATGTGGACGTCTATTACCCTGCTCCAAGAATAGATCTGTGAATCCTTCCATATCTGCCTGCGGATAACATCCCTGCTCAGGAGTTCTCCCTTCCTTGAGATGAGGAAACAGAGAAGCTCGTACTCCTTCTGGGTCAGAGTTATCTCCTTCCCGCCGACCGAGACGGTCCTCTTCTTGAAGTCGACGGCAAGATCGCCTATGACGACCCTCTCGGCCGAGAGGGGCTGGGACCTTCTCAGGCAGGCCTTGACCCGCGCAATGAGCTCGAGGGTTTCGAAGGGTTTAACCATGTAGTCATCGGCTCCGCTCTCGAGGCCTATGACCTTATCGGATACCTTGTCCCTTGCCGTGAGCATGAGTATCGGCATGGAAGGATAGCGGGTCCCCAGGTTCCTGCAGAGCTCGATACCATTGCCGTCGGGCAGCATGACGTCAAGGATGATCAGGTCAGGAGTTTGATGAGAGAGGATCTTCTCAGCCTCCGACCATCTCTCCGCAGTAAGCGCAAGAAAGCCATGGAGTTCAAGATTTGCCTTCAGTACCTTGAGGATATCGGCATCGTCATCGACAAGGAGTATCGTGTGCTTCATTCCTGACCCCCATTGAAAAGCGGTAGCATGAAGAAGAAGGAGCTTCCCTCCAGGCCGTCGCTCACGACGCCTATCGTGCCGTGGTGGGCCTCTATGATGCCTTTCGATATAGCAAGTCCGAGTCCCGTTCCCGTCTTGTCACTCTTCGTATAGAAACGGTCGAAGATCCTCTCCTGTTCTTCCAGGGGAATCCCTGGGCCCCTGTCGGTAACGGTTACGACAACCCTTCCCCCCTTGTCCACTGCCCGAACTAAGACATCCGATCCGTCAGGGCTGTATTTAAGCGAGTTGGACAGAAGATTGATGAGCACCTGACGGAGCCTGTCTCCGTCTGCGATTGCGGGAAGATTGTCCGGCGTCTCCACTCGGACGGAGATATTCCGTGTGACGGCAGAGGACGTGAAGCCTGCTACCACCTCACGGATGAGGAGCGACATATCCACTTCAGTGAAATGCAGCTCGGCTTTACCCTGCTCGATGCGTTCGAGGTCAAGGAGATCATTCACCATCCTGATGAGCCTTTCTGCATTCTTCTTTATGATATCAAAGAAGGTCAGGAGGTCAGCAAGTCTTGAAGGGCTTGCGGCGTCGCTGGTTCCGTCCGCTGCCAGGGCTATGGACTGAAGGCGCACCGATATGTAATCCATTGCTCCTTTGATCGAGGTCAGGGGCGTCCTCAGCTCATGGGACGCCTTTGCAACAAAATCTGATTTCTTCCTGTTCATCTCCGTAAGCTGTTCATTGGCAACAGTCAATTTTCTGTTCGTCTCTTCGAGGTCTCTGACGGCATTTGCGATTCTCTCCTCAAGGGTAGTATGGTATTTTGTAAGCGATTGGGCCATGTCTGAGAAAGAATTGCCCAGGTCCTCGAGCTCGTCGCCGGTCCTGATGGCGTTTTCGGGCGAATGGACCCCTTCGGCAAAGGCCTTGATTGAAGCCTTGAGGCGGTGAACAGGGGAGATGACCATCCTCATCATCATGAGGTAGAGCGAAGAGAGGAGGAAGGCTGTTGTGATGAAACCGACCAGGAACATCGTCACCCGATTCTTCTTCAGCTGGGTAAAGGTATCTTCCATGGGGATGGTTATGCTTATGGCGCCTCTCACATCTCCCACGATGTAACCCTGCCTGTCATGGCAATGCAGACAGGCCGGTTCCACGTAAAGAGGGGCGGCGTATCTGAAGTATCGGGCGTTCCCTATGGTTTCGATTTTTGAGCGCTCTGTCGCGGCCTTTTCTTCGAAATCGGTGAGGGACCGTCGTTCGAAGGCATCGGGGGCATTCTCGGGATTCGTCAGCTTCAGGCTCGTAAGGTGAAACCAGTAGAGCCCTTTTTCTCTTGCATACTGGGAGAGGTCTTTTGTTACCGTAGCAGGGGTTTTCTTTATGAACTTCCTCCCTGTTGCGTCGGCCATTTCATCTCCCGTTCCGTCAGACTTGACCCAGGGGAGTTTTTCTACGAAGACGCCTCCGTGATCAGCGATCCATTGCCTTGTCAGGACGATCTGTTTGAAGATGACCGTTGCCTCATTCGCCACCTGTTTGCGGATGAGCTCTTCCTGAAGCTGGACGAGAACAGAGAAGAGTATGCCGAGCGTCGTTGCCAGGACAGCACCTGTCCAGATGAGGAATTTCAGGGTAAGGTTGATTCGTATATTTTTCTTGAACATCTAGTCGGATTCGGTGAATCTGACAAGGGTGCCCCGTTTTGTCGTTCCGTATCTGAAGACCGTTATCCCCTTGAGTCCTTTTTCGTACGCGAGCAGGAAGGCCCCCTTCACGGCTTCCTTTTTCGAGCGGCGGGGAAGGTTTATCGTCTTTGATACGGCATTATCGGTGTATTCCTGAAATGCAGCCTGCATCTCGATATGGTCCTCAGGCGGTATATCGTGGGCCGTCTTAAAGATACGTCTTATGTCTGGCGGAACCTCCGGTATCGCTTTCGCACTCCCCCGTGCAAGGATCATGTCCTCAAGTTCTTTACTGTAGAAACCTCGCTCTTTTGCCAGGCTGAAAAAGTACCTGTTCATTTCAGAGAGTTCGGTATCGAGGACCAGCCTTTTATACGCAAGGGCAAAGAGGGGCTCAATGCCGCTCGAACAATTTGCTATGAGCGAAAGGGTCCCTGTCGGCGCGATAGTCGTGGTCGTAGCATTTCTCGGATGGGACATGTGAGGCGCATCGTAAATAGAATTCTTGAAATTGGGAAAGAGTCCCTTTTCTTCACCGAGCTTGACAGAGGCTGAACGTGACGTATCCCTGACGAATCTCATAAGCTCCCTTGCAAAAGAGAAGGCCTTCTTGCTGTTGTAGGGGATGCCGAGGAGTACCAGCATGTCGGCCCAGCCCATGACCCCGAGGCCGATCTTCCGGTTCCCCTTGTGCATTCTCTCGATATCAGGCAAGGGATACCGGTTCACATCGATTGCATCGTCGAGAAAGCGGACGGCTGTCCCTATGTCCTGCGAAAGAGAGGCGAAATCGACAAAGTCCCTGACGTCCTTCGCAGGCGCGCCCGAAAGGGGAGCAGGTTCCCTCACGTATTTCGAGAGGTTCAGGGATCCCAGTACGCAGGCTTCATAAGAGAGGAGTGGCTGCTCACCGCAGGGGTTCGTACTTTCCATATTGCCGAGTTGGGGCGTGGGATTGGCGGCATTGATCCTGTCGATAAAAACGAGACCGGGGTCTCCTGTCTCCCAGGCACTCGCCACGATCTCCTCAAAAACGGCCCGGGCCTTCAGTTTACCGACGGCTGTCTTTGTCCGGGGATTGATCAAATCATATTCTCCGTCCGTCTTTACGGCGTTCATGAAGGCATCCGTGACTGTTACGGAGATATTGAAATTCGTCAGCTCCTTTTCGTCCCTCTTGATCCTGATGAAGTCGAGGATATCCGGATGGTTCACACGGAGGATCCCCATATTCGCGCCCCGCCTGGCTCCCCCCTGCTTGATCACCTCTGTTGCAGTGTTGTATATCTTCATGAAAGAGACGGGACCGCTCGCGATGCCGCCCGTGGAGCGCACGACGTCGGTCTTTGGCCTGAGGCGTGAAAAGGAAAACCCCGTTCCTCCACCGCTTTGGAGTATGAGCGCCGCGTTTTTCAGGGTATCGAAGATGCTCTGCATGGAATCATCGACAGGCAGGACGAAGCAGGCAGCCAGCTGACCGAAATCCTTTCCCGCATTCATTAATGTGGGAGAGTTCGGAAGAAACTTAAGATCACGCATGAGCTCGTAAAATCGCTCTTCCCACTGAGAGGGGTCCGCGCCATACCGTTTTTCCGCAGAGGCTAAGGTGGAGGCCACTCTCCTGAAAAGTCCTTCTGGAGTCTCGATCGCCGTTCCCTGTTCGTCCCTCCGGAGGTAGCGAGCCTTCAGGACCCTGAGCGCATTCTCTGTGAGCTCCATGCTTCCATTATACAGGATTTTGTTGGGAAGAGATGAGCCGTTATGGTATCGGAGTATTGCGGGACTGCATGTTCGACAGCACGACATCGCGGCTTGACATAACCCGTGAGCTTTAGGTAGGCTAAAAAGTAGAGGGGATTAGCTGAGTCGGTGGACATCGTCAGCACGCCGATCCGCCACGGGTGGATAGGCCGGTACCATCGGTTAGGGAACTAACGAGCGAGACCTTTACCACGATTCATGCCGTTGTGGTAAGGGTCTTTTTATTTGAGAGGATAAGGAGGCTAAGAATGAACGGAATGAACGGACTGAAAACGATGGTTCTCATGGTTACGCTCACACTCATGTTAGTCTTTATCGGAGGACTACTGGGCGGGAAGACGGGTATGACCTTTGCCCTTGTCATGGCCTTTGGCATGAACTTTGTTTCATACTGGTTCAGCGACAAGATCGTCCTCAGGATGTACGGCGCGAGGGAGGTGGGCGAGGCAGAGGCGCCTGAACTTTATGGGATCGTCAGGAGACTGGTCCAGAGGGCAGGGCTTCCGATGCCGAAGGTCTACGTCATGGATGAGGATCAGCCGAATGCCTTTGCGACCGGGAGAAATCCTGAGCACGGAGCGGTTGCGGTCACAACAGGGATTATGCGTATCCTGTCAAGGGAAGAGCTAGAAGGGGTCATCGCTCATGAACTCTCCCATATCAAACACAGGGACATTCTCGTGGGTACCGTTGCGGCGACCATTGCGGGTGCCATAAGTTACCTTGCCCAGATGGCGCAGTGGGCGATGATCTTCGGGGGGAGAAGGGACGACGAGGGCGAGGGAGAAAACCCCATCGCTGCCCTTGTCATGATGATTGTCGGTCCTATTGCAGCCATGATGGTACAGATGGCGATATCACGGTCAAGGGAGTATGGGGCTGATGAAGGAGGAGCAAGGATCGGGGGCAATCCGTTATCACTGGCGAACGCTCTCAAAAAGCTTTCCATGGCCTCACAGCGTATTCCGATGGAGGCGAATCCCGCGACATCTCACCTGTTTATCGTGAATCCTTTAAGGGGTGGAGGTCTTCTGAAGCTCTTCAGTACCCATCCTCCGATAGAGGAAAGAATCGCGAGGCTGGAGCAGATGGCCTTCAGGAGATAGGCCCGCAGTTACTCAGCTTTTCGCTGCTCGTCCGTCGGCAAGGACTGATTCCGGGTTTGCGGGTGCTTGTCTGAGGAAGGGCCGAGTCATCATTGTCCCCGGAAGCGGCCGAGTCAGGAGAGATCATGAACTGGCATCAAAGGGACGTAACGGAGGTTCTGCAAGAGCTGGAGTCGTCAAGCCGCGGTCTTTCTTCAGGGGAGGCTGAAAAACGCCTCGCAAGGTACGGTCTGAACGAACTGAAGGAGAAGAGAAGGAAATCACCCTTCGTAATGTTCCTTGACCAGTTCAAGGACTTCATGATTTTTGTCCTCGCTGTTGCTGCCGTTGTCTCAGGGTTTATCGGTGAACTGTCAGACAGCATAGCCATAATCGTCATCCTTCTTCTCAATGCCGTTATCGGATTTGCTCAGGAATACCGTGCTGAGAAGGCCATGGCTGCACTCAAGAAGATGGCCGCGCTATCGGCAACGGTCATACGAAATGGAACGCTCGAACAGGTGTCTGCGGCCCTCCTCGTTCCCGGCGATGTAGTGGTCCTTGAAGCCGGCAAGGTCATACCCTCTGATATGAGACTGATGGAGGCTGCTCAGCTGAAGACAGAAGAGGCTGCCCTTACAGGCGAGTCCGTGCCCGTTGAGAAGCAGGTAGGTCTTTTCCATGATGAGCACCTTCCGATAGGCGACAGGAGGAACATGGCCTATAAAGGAACCGTCGTGACCTACGGCCGGGGAACGGGCGTTGTTGTCGCGACAGGGATGAACACGGAACTGGGGAAGATTGCCGCTATGCTCCAGGAGGAAGAGGAGGTAAAGACGCCTCTCCAGAAGAGACTCGCTTCTTTTGGCCGGAAACTTGCCATCGCAGTCCTTGCGGTATGCGCCTCTATTTTCGGGCTCGGCATTGTGAGAGGTGAACCGCTCTTCTTGATGCTTCTTACCGCTATTTCCCTCGCCGTCGCAGCGATACCCGAAGCCCTTCCTGCTGTAATTACTATCTCTCTTGCTCTTGGAGCAAGGAAGCTCGTCAGGCAGAATGTCCTCATACGAAAGCTCCCGGCAGTCGAAACCCTCGGCTCCGTTACCTACATCTGCTCCGACAAAACGGGCACTCTCACGCAGAACACCATGACCGTTCAGGAGATCTATGCCGATGGGAAATTGCTCAAGAGCGAGGAGGGCGGTACAGCGTTCCCTCTCATCCGGCGGGACTCAAGGAGAGGGGAGAAGGAGGCCATTGATTATGGGTGGACGGCGGGCGACTATCTTCTGGCTGCCCTGGCTGTCAGCAATGACGCAGAGACTGATGCATCAGGCATGGTAATCGGCGACCCTACAGAGGTCGCTCTTTACATCTTTGCGGAGAGGGAGGGCTTCCCTAAGAAGGCTGTTGAAGAGGGTTTTCCGCGAGTGGCTGAAATTCCCTTTGATGCCGAGAGAAAATGCATGACGACCTTTCACAAGATGCGTCAGCCTTCCATCGCCCTTCCGAAAAACGGGGGAGGAGAGAGGGTGGCGGGTGAATACATCTCTTTCACCAAAGGTGCTGTCGATGCCTTGCTCGATAAAGCCGGGACCGTCATGAAATCAGGCGGAATCGAAGCCGCCGATAAGAGCGGGATACTCATGATGAATGAGGAGATGGCTGCCGACGGACTGAGGGTATTGGGGATAGCGATGAAAAGCTGGAAAGAGATGCCCGGTGACCTCTCTCCTGACAACGCGGAATCAGGCCTGACCTTCCTGGGGCTTGTGGGCATGATAGACCCGCCGAGGGAAGAAGCACGGGAGGCTGTGGAATTATGTAAGAGTGCGGGAATACAACCTGTGATGATAACCGGTGATCACCCGCTTACGGCAAAGACGATAGCCTTAAGGCTTGGGATGCTCGGGGATGATCCCATGGCGATCATGACGGGGAGAAAACTTGAGACCTTGACCGCCGAGGAATTGAGAGGCCGGGTCGAGCACGTTAGGGTATACGCACGGGTTGCGCCTGACCAGAAGCTTAAGATTGTGAAGGCGCTTCAGGAAAAAGGTCAGTTTGTTGCCATGACAGGAGACGGTGTTAATGACGCGCCCGCACTGAAGAGGGCCGACATCGGCATTGCCATGGGCATTACAGGGACCGATGTCTCAAAAGAAGCGTCTCACATGATCCTCCTAGATGACAATTTCGCCACCATTGTCAAGGCAGCGGAGGAAGGAAGAAAGATTTATGACAATATCAGAAAATTCATAAAGTATCTTCTTACAACAAATTCAGGAGAGATATGGACGCTCTTCCTTGCCCCCCTGATCGGACTGCCGATGCCTCTTCTCCCGATCCATATACTCTGGATAAATCTTGTGACGGACAGCCTCCCCGCCCTCGCCCTCTCTCTCGAACCTGCGGAGGGGAATGTTATGAAGAGACCCCCGAGACATCCACAGGAGAGCATCTTTGCCCACGGACTCGGTGTCCATGCAATCTGGGTCGGCCTTCTTATGGCTGCGGTCGTTCTCTTTGTTCAGGCCTGGTCGATCAGGACCGGCCATGGGCACTGGCAGACAATGGTCTTCACGGTCCTCTGTCTGACACAACTCGGCCATGTCATGGCTATCAGGTCTGAAAGGGAGTCTCTCTTCAGAATAGGGCTCTTCTCCAACGAGTATCTCCTGGGAGCGGTGGCGCTCACCTTTCTCCTTCAGATGGCAACGGTCTATCTGCCCTTCCTTACGCCGGTGTTCAGGACCGAACCATTGACCCTTGAAGAACTTTTCTTCACCCTGGCATTATCTTCAGTCATATTCTTTGCAGTTGAAGCGGAAAAACTGGTAAAGAGGATGAAAGGGACGTGGACCCCCTCGATATAATCCGCTCATACTGCGACGACGATTCAAAGGCTTACTACTTTCTTATCCACCATAGCAGGCTCGTCATGAGGAAAGCCCTGGAAGTGGCTCAGAGGGTACGGCATCTCAAGCCTGATCTGAAGTTCATAGAGGAGGCCGCAATGCTCCATGACATCGGTATCGTCTTTACGAATGCCCCCCAAATTGGGTGTTTTGGCTACAGGCACTATCTCTGTCACGGTTATCTGGGCCGCGAATTGCTCGAGAGAGAGGGTTTTCCGCGACATGCCCTGGTTTGCGAAAGGCACGTGGGCGTCGGCATCTCTGCGGCAGAGGTGAGGAGCAACAGACTGCCCCTGCCTGAGAGAGATATGATGCCCCTTACCCTCGAGGAGAAGATTGTCTCCTTCGCCGATAAGTTCTTCTCAAAGAGTGAATATGATCTGATGCACGAGAAACCCCTCGAAACGGTACGTCAGATCGTGGCAAGCTATGGGGAGGGCAAGCTCGAGGTCTTTGATTCCTGGACAGAGATCTTCTTGGAGGGCCGTCACCACTAAAGAAAAGCATCCTTGCCGGGCCTACACGTTGTGCAACGCCTTCTCGACGGTTCGTATTGCGCAGAACTCTCCACACATGCTGCAGACTTCGTCCTCAGAAGGTGGTACTTCCGCGCGCCACTGTCGGACCTTGTCAGGGTTGAGACTGCAGGCTATCTGGCCGTTCCAGTCAAGCCTTTTTCTGCATTCAGCCATCTTCCTATCCCTCTCGATTGCGCCGGGGACACCCTTTGCAATGTCAGCTGCATGGGCTGCAATCTTTAACGCTATGACGCCTTCGACCACGTCTTCTCGCTTCGGAAGCCGGATATGCTCAGCAGGCGTGACATAACAGAGAAAGTCGGCACCCGCAGCGCCTGCTATTGCGCCTCCAATGGATGCCGCGATGTGGTCGTAGCCCATCGCGATGTCCGTCACGAGCGGGCCAAGAACATAGAAGGGTGCCCCCTTGCAGATCTCCTTCTGGATCCTGATGTTCAGCTCCACCTGGTTCAGAGGCACGTGTCCGGGGCCTTCTATGATGGTCTGGACGCCCTCCTTCAGAGCGGCGTCGTGCTGTTCCCCGATCGTCAGGAGTTCCTCGATCTGGCACCGGTCGGTTGCGTCGGCGAGGCACCCCGGTCTCAGACCGTCTCCGAGGCTCAGCGTAAGGTCATGCTTCTTTGCAATTTCGAGCAGTCTGTCGAAGTGTTCGTAAAGGGGATTTTCCCTGTCATTGAAGATCATCCACTCAAGGAGGAAGGAGCCTCCCCTGCTCACGATGTCCAAAACCCTTCCTTCTGCCTTAAGCCGCTCGACAGCCTTTCTCGTGAGACCTGAGTGGACGGTCACAAAGTCAACTCCCTCTTCTGCCTGTCTCTCGATGACCTGGAAGAGTTCGTCGGCCGTCATCTTAGCTATGCTGCCATATCGTTCCGCTGCCATCACAACGGCCTCGTAAATCGGGACTGTTCCGACGGCAATCGGCGATTCTTCGAGGAGAACTCTTCTGATCTCACGAATGGGACCGCCTGTGGAGAGGTCCATGACGGCATCTGCGCCGTGCTTCACGAGGGCTCTCAGTTTGTCCATCTCTTCGTCTACTGAGACCTTGTCCTTCGAGGTGCCGATATTTGCATTCACCTTCACCCTGAGCCCTCTCCCGACGCCGATCGGTTGTATTGCGCGGAGCATATTGACCGGTATGACCGTTCTGCCGTCTGCTATGTCGGATATCAGTTCTTCTAAAGGAATCTCTTCCGAGACGGCCACTCTCCTGAATTCCTCTGTGACCAACCCTTTTCTTGCCGCTTCAATTCTTGTCATGGAGACACCTTAAAAACCTTTCTGTAGTCTGTTTTATCATCGGCGAGCCCAGGACAGCCGATATGACTGCAACGCCGTCAGCACGAGAGGAGCGTACTTCTCTGATCCTTTCGGCTGTGACACCGCCTATTGCGAGGACAGGAAGGGATACTCCCGAGCAGACCCTTCTGAGAGCCTCGATGCCGACCGGCTCTCCATACTGTATCTTGGAGGGCGTAGGATAGACGGGACCGAAGGTGACAAAGTCTGCTCCCTCTTTCTCCGCATCCATGGCCTCTTCAAGGGAATGGGTCGAGACCCCCACGAGAAGTTCTCTCGAGACTTTTTTTGCGGCTGATGCAGGCATGCTGCCTTGACCGAGGTGAACACCGTCAGCCCATACCGCTACCGCCACATCAACCCTGTCATTGATGAACAGTCTCGCTGAGTATCTGTCGGTTAGCTCTCTCACATGGTATGCCATGGACAGCAATTCACGTATTGGCAAATCTTTTTCCCTCAATTGAATCGCCTTCACTCCTCCTTCCAGCGCCTCTTCGATGGCCGAGAACAAGAGAGAACTGTCGGCAAAGATCCTCCTGTCCGTTATCAGATAGAGCTCAATGTCTGCGAACTTCTTCATACATTCCTGCACCTCTATACGATGCTGTCGAGCCAGATCCACAGGATGTTCTCCACAATGAACGTCGTGATCGCCAGGAACCACATCGTCCGTTCTATCGTTCTCGGCTTAGCCTTGATGATGTTCAGTAAGCCGAAGATACCCAAAAACCATATCGCCGAGATCCACTTGAGGTTGAAGGGCGAGACCCAGAGGACGAGAAGCGAGATAAAAACGCCAAGAATGAGGAAGGGTATCCAGAGGAACCATTTCCCGGACTCTCTCTTTCTCATGGTTCTTGCCCGTAACGCCCCGAAGAGATAGATCTGCCACCATGCTCCCATAAAAAGGAAGAGGATTCCATAGCGGTCAAGCCTCGCAAGGGCGATGTTCTGCGAAGAGAAGGTCTTTGACTCTACTCCCCATATCGTGAATGCAAAGACGGCAGGAACAAGTGCCATAAAAATGAATCCGAAAAAGTCCAGTGCGTATGATCCGAGAGCCATTCCTTCCTTTTCTCTCTTCTCCTCTTTGGCACACCTGAAAAATTCGATCCCGAGCATTACGGGGACGACCAAATAGATGAGCTCCTGATACCGGTATGCATCCATCTGTCTCTCCTCCCGATGAGAAACAAACAGCGAGTAAGTATGTCTTTTTCCCGTTCCCTGCCGGTATTGATTCCCGAAATCAACGTCCTATGTATTTTTTTTCGAAATTCTGTCCTTTTTTGCCGTCATGCCCGAAGTTCTTAGTCGGGCATCCATCCTTAAACTGGATTCCCGCCTCCGCGGGAATGACGCACGAGGACATTATTATGCAGTTCTCAATCACGGCTGCCCTCTACAGCATTCCTTCTATCGGACTGCTCGCGGTTGCGTATAATTTTTTTGGGATCCTGCCGGCCCTGCAGGCGAGTCTCCCTGCGAGGACCGCATGCTTCATCGCAGATGCCATGACAACAGGGTCCTTTGCGCCGGCAATCCCGGTATTAATCAGCACGGCATCGCATCCGAGTTCCATTGCTATCGCTGCGTCCGATGCTGTTCCCACGCCTGCGTCGACAACAACAGGGACCTTTACTGTTTCGAGAATGATCCTGATATTGTAAGGATTTCTGATACCGAGCCCTGAACCGATGGGTGCGCCCAGGGGCATGACGGCCGCCGCTCCTGCGTCTTCCAGCCTCTTCGCCATGACGGGATCGTCATTCGTATAGGGCAGCACGACAAAACCCTCCTTTGCAAGGACCTCTGTCGCTTTCAGCAATCCGATGGTATCAGGGAAAAGGGTCCTCTCGTCTCCGATCACCTCTAACTTTATCAGATCAGAGATCCCGGCCTCCCGCGCCAACCTTGAATACCGAAGGGCATCTTCCACGGTGTAGCATCCGGCAGTGTTGGGGAGTATCTTGTATTTCTTCGGGTCTATATAGTCGAGGAGGTTTTCGCTCTTTCTGTCGATGATGTTTACTCGCCTAACGGCGACCGTCACAACGTCACTTCCCGACGCCTCTATGACCTTCCTTGTCTCTTCAAAGTCCTTATACTTCCCGGTGCCGACCCAGAGTCGTGACCGGAATGCTATCCCCCTGATCATCAAAGTATCTTCCATGGATTCTCCTAACTTCTCAGAAGTTCATGCCTGCACTCTGCGGTTTCGCGAACGAACTTCTTGCGATAAGGAATAACGCATATTATCCCCCGCCCACAAAGTTGACGATCTCTATCCTGTCCTCTTCGTTTAGGGGGAACGTCGCATATTCCGACTTCCTGACTACCGAGAGATTGACTTCCACGGCAACGCGCTCAGCCTGAACTCGCAACTCATCGAGGAGTCCCTTCAGGGTCTGTGCCGAAGTCTCCAGGGTCTCGCCGTTTACAATGAGCTTCATAAAAAAACCGTATCCCGGGGATGAGAGATACGGTCAACCTTGATCGTCACGTTATGGGTTCCCATTCCCTACGCCAGCATTATCCGGATCAGGTTAGCAGGGTCTCTCCCGCAGTCATTGCGGAAGACTCTCAGGCTCTGAAGCCTCCCCCAGGGTAATTTGAGTATAAAAGATGCTTAGGGATAATGTCAAACGGGACAGACCACCCGTTTTACTCCTTCGATGACCTCATCAACACGCATCGTCACCGCTTCTTTCGTCCTTCTGTCCTTGATCTCGACAAGCTCTTCTTTGAGGTTCTTCTCCCCGAGGATGATCTGCGTCGGGATTCCGATGAGGTCGGCGTCCTTGAATTTAACGCCGGCACGCTCACTGCGGTCGTCCATGAGAACATCAATGCACTCTTCTTCGAGCGCACGATAGAGCCTCTCAGCAACTTCGAGGGTCTTATCGTCGTTCATATTGAGGGGCAGGAGTTCCACATCGAAGGGGGCGAGGCTCCTGGGCCAGATGATGCCGTCCTTGTCGTTGTTCTGTTCGACGGCAGCTGCTGCTATCCGGGCAGGCCCTATCCCGTAACTTCCCATGATAATCGGTCTTTCCTGACCATTTTCGTCAAGGAAGAAGGCCTTTAAGGGGATCGAATATTTCGTTCCGAGCTTAAAGATATTGCCGATCTCTATGACCTGCTCAATCTTCAGAGCGCTGCCGCAGGTTACACAGGAGTCTCCTGCCCTTGCACGATGGATATCATGCCACGATGCCGAGAAATCCCTCTCAGCCCTGATCCCTTTGACATGATAATGTTGCCTGTTGGCGCCGCTGACATAGAGGCCTTCTCTCAGGCAAGTGTCAGCGACGGTCCTGATCTTATGTCCCATGGGACCGATAAAGCCCGCCTCCACCCCAAGGAATTCTTTTACCTCTGTTTTCTGCGCAGGCCTGTGATTTCCGATGATCGTTGCGAGTTTTTTCTCATGAAGTTCCTGGTCCCCTCTTACGAGTGCGAGCACGGGGCCGCTTTCGCTGATGATGAGGATGCTCTTTATAAAATAGGCCTGGGGCAGTTTGAGAAACGCAGAGACTTCCTGAACCGTCCTCTTTTCAGGGGTATGGACCTCCTCAAAATCCCACTCCTTTTCTTCAATCCTCGGAGGGACCGACAGGGCGAGCTCAACATTCGCAGCATATCCGCATCTCCCGCAGAGGGCGACCTCATCCTCTCCAGCCTGACTCGGAGCCATGAACTCATGGGCCGTGGCCCCGCCCATCATGCCCGGGTCTGATTCGACCTGATAGAACGTTAACCCGCAACGGTTGAAAATCCTATGGTATGCCTCTGCGTGGAGCCGGTAACATGCATCGAGTCCGTCTGTTGAGGCATCAAAGCTGTAACTGTCTTTCATGATGAACTCTCTCGTGCGCAGGATACCGCTTTTCGGTCGTGCCTCATCTCTCAGTTTCGTCTGGATCTGATACCATATCTGGGGAAGATCGCGGTAGGAGCGGATCTCTTTCGACGCGAGCCATGTCATGATCTCTTCATGGGTCATGCCGAGGCACATATCGCGGCCTGAGCGGTCTCTCAGCCTGAACATCTCGTCTCCGATGGTGTCCCACCGCCCTGTCTGCTGCCAGATCTCTGCCGGGTGGAGCACAGGCATCAAGATCTCCTGGCCGCCGATCGACTCCATCTCTTCCTTGAGAATAGTGTTGATCTTATTGAGGACTCTCCAGCCCAGGGGAAGGAAGATGTAGAGGCCTGCGGCAAGCTGCCTCACGTAGCCGGCCCTGAGCATCAGTTTATGACTTATCGCCTCGGCATCGGCAGGTGTCTCTCTCAATGTCGGGACAAACATCTTGGAAAAGCGCATGGCATATCCTCCTCGAACAATTACCCCATCCTTATACGGAGAGCGAGGCTTTCTTGCCCTTCATTTCAGTTAGAGTAATGAATGCGAATCCTTTAGTCAAGAGAAATTCCGGAATGTTTTGAAAAAATGCGCAGGACATGTTAGAGTATCACATTGACGAGGACGAGGGAGAGAGAAGTCGTGCAGAGAGTTCCCGTAACCCCCGAGGGATACAGAAAGATCCAGGAAGAGCTTGACAGGTTTCTGAAGGTTGAGAGGCCGAAGAACATCCAGGCTATAGCGGAAGCCCGTTCCCATGGAGACCTTTCTGAGAATGCGGAATACCACGCCGCGAAGGAGAGACAGTCCTTTATTGAAGGAAGGATACAGGAACTTCAGGCAAAGCTGGCCCTCGCTGAAATTATCGATCCGTCGAAGATAAACCAGTCGAGCGTCGCCTTTGGTGCAACGGTGAAGGTCCTTGATGTGGAAGCAGACGAGGAATATATCTTTGTCCTCGTTGGGACCGAAGAGGCAGACGTCAAGCAAGGCAAGATTTCAATAAGCTCGCCTGTAGGCAGGGCCCTCCTCGGCAAAGAGGTCGGCGATTCGGCCGTGATTAAGGCCCCTGCAAGGACCATCGAATACGAGATCTTAGAGATACGTTTTGAGTAGGGTGACATCTCCTGAAACCTCCGCCATCCAGGTCTAGCACTTCAGGCTTATGCAATTGACAGGAAGATCCTTTAAGGCACGGATAACAGAGAACAGGCCGCTGCATAAGGACTATAATCTCCTTACTCTCCTGCCGCTGTCACCAATGAAGGAACCCTCGCCGGGACAATTCTACATGCTCGGTATGGAAGGCGAGTATGATCCTCTCCTGAAGAGGCCCTTCAGCCTGCTGAGGAAAAAGGGGGACGGCTTTCAGATCCTCTATCGGATCAAGGGCAGGGGCACAGCCATCCTGAGGAATATGGGAACGGGTTCGACTCTTGATGTGCTTGGTCCCCTCGGGAATTCTTACCCTCCTCCCGAAGAAGGACACACACCCCTCATTATAGCCGGCGGCATCGGCATGGCATCACTGTTTTTGCTTGCCCAGGAGCTCACAGGAAGGTCTTATATCTTTTATGGGGCGCGGAACGCCGAAGAGCTCTTTTTCACCGAAGACCTTGAAAGCTTTGCCAAAGGGCTCTCTCTCAGCACCGATGACGGCTCCCGTGGAGAGAAGGGTACTGTCGTCGATGTCCTCAGGAGATTCATGAAAGATCGAACACCATCAGGCTCTCAATTCGTGCTGTACGCATGCGGACCGAGGATCATGCTTGAGGCCCTATCAAGGATTCCGAGAGATAAGGGCGCTGCGGCCTATGTAACCATGGAGGAGAACATGGCCTGTGGTATTGGCGCCTGTCTTGGATGTGCCGTGAAGACCGTGGGCGGCCACAAGAGGGTCTGTAAAGAGGGTCCCGTCTTCCCGATGGATGAGATTGTTTGGTGAGGGATACGTAGGATGGATCTCACCGTGGATATCGGCAGATTGAGACTGAAGAACCCAGTCATGACCGCGTCCGGAACCTTTGGTTATGGTCTTGAGTACTCTGAATTCATGGACCTCGGCAGGCTGGGGGCGATTGTCGTCAAAGGGCTCTCACTGTCGCCGAAAGAGGGAAACCCGCCTCCCCGACTCGTTGAGACCGCGGCCGGAATGCTCAATTCCATCGGTCTCCAGAATATCGGCATCGAAAGATTCGCAGAAGAGAAGCTTCCCTTTTTGAGAAAATTTTCAACGCCCGTCATCGTAAACTTTTTTGGCGATTCCATCCGGGAGTATGGAGAGGCTGCGAGAAGGCTGAGCGCTGTCGAAGGCATTGACGGACTCGAGATGAACATATCATGCCCGAACAAACAGGCAGGCTGGTGCATATTCGGGACGGACCCGAAGGTGACCTCTGAAGTGGTCCAGGAAGTGCGGAAGAATACGAACCTCCCCCTCGTCGTAAAACTCTCACCCAACGTAACGGATATTGGATTGATGGCGAAAGCGGCTGAGGAGTCAGGGGCAGACGCCGTTTCGCTGATCAATACCCTCACGGGGATGGCTGTTGATATAAAGACGAGAAAGCCGAAGCTGGCAAATGTTGTGGGCGGACTCTCGGGACCTGCTGTGAAGCCTGTGGCCCTGAGAATGGTATGGGAAGTATCGAAGACGGTCAGGGTACCAATCATAGCGATGGGTGGTATCATGAGCGCCGAGGACGCCATCGAGTTTTTGGTCGTGGGCGCCACGGCAGTCGCCGTCGGAACCGCGAACTTTGTGAATCCGAGGGCGCCTCTTGATATTATAGAAGGCATAGAGACCTTTATGCGTGAGGAGGGGATAGAAAATGTTAAGGAGCTGTCGGGCTCATTGGAGCTCTAGGGAGGTTGCCGGGAAGAGCGTGTGAAACAATTTCCGATTATTACACTGACAACGGATTTCGGATACAGAGACCCCCTGACCGGGATCATGAAGGGGATTATCCTTGGGTTAAACCCTGGAGTGAGGATTGTTGACATTACCCACGGCATACAGAAATATGACGTTCGTGAGGCGGCGCTCATTATCGGGATGGGTTTCAGAGATTTTCCCCTGGGGAGTATTCATGTCGTCATTACCGACCCGGGTGTCGGATCGTCGAGGAGACCCATCCTTGTGGCAGCCGAAGACCATTACTTCGTCGGACCCGACAACGGTCTTTTTTCGGTCATATACCACGAGACTGAACGGTTGAGGGTTTTTCACATAACGGCAGAGCACTACCTGAGGCGTGAGAGGAGTACCACGTTCCACGGCAGGGATATCTTTGCCCCTGTGGCTGCCTGGCTCTCGAGGGGCATTGATCCGGCGAACTTCGGCGAGGAGATAACGGACTATGTGAAGCTCCGCTTTCCCAGCCCTTCGATGCCGACGGGGTCGACGCTTGAAGGCGAGGTCATCTATATAGACACCTTCGGCAATGCCATGACAAACATCAGGCGAAAGGACATCGATGCCCTCCGTTCTCTTAAACCGGCCGGAAAGATGAGGATTGTGTCGAAGGGGAAGGAGATAGCCTTCAAGGAGTATTATAGTCAGGCAGAGGACAAAGAACTCTACGCCCTGATCAACAGCATGGATTATCTGGAATTGTTCGTCTTTCGTGGTGATTCGTCAAGAGACTTTGGTATGAGGATCGGAGACACGATCGGGATCATGCTCATGTAACAAGGGTTGTTTTGACCTTTGACCTTCTTGCGAGGATTATACTATACTAAAGAAGTTTAGAAAAACGGAAACAGTATGGAGGTCCATCATGCCGATTTATGAATATGTCTGTGATAGATGCAGGGAGACCTTTTCCCTCTTGCAGAGGGTGGGTTCAGAAAAGGGAAGCTGTTGCCCGAAGTGTGGTTCAAAGAACGTTACGAAGAAGGTCTCGGCTTTCAGTTGCTCATGCTCGGGCAGTGATTTTTCTCCCTCCGTACCGTCTTCCCGTTTCTCGGGAGGAGGTTGAGGCGTTTCATCCTGCTGAGCCGTGGGCTCAGTCACCCCTCTTTTGATTTATTGACGAGAACGATCGGGCATTCGTCGTAGTCTCTGTTAG
>DASRZP010000076.1 GCA_035686305.1 Thermodesulfovibrionales bacterium
CTATACCCCCGAAAAAATATCCCTATATCCTGTAAGAAGACCGGAAGATTCTTATCGAAGCGCCATAATCGGCGCAGCGGCTTAGCTCTTCACGCGTCATTCATCAACTCGCGCAGATGAATGACGCTTACTCGCAAACACACCTTTTCCATTATCAAGAAACCATAGCAACAGGTCCAATCCTCGTAAGAAACAATTTAGCCGAGATGCAAACCACTGCAATCTTAATAGAGACTTAGGCGGGCCGGAAAACAGATTGGCTTATCTGCCTCGCAGTGACATTACAGTGACAATCTATTATTATCCTTTATCGACGAGTACTTACAAAGCTCAAATCCCGCAACCCATTGATTTTACCTGATCTGATAACTTACCGATTCTAAAGGAAAAATGGTAGGCGATGCTGGTTTCGAACCAGCGACCTCTGCCGTGTGAAGGCAGCGCTCTCCCGCTGAGCTAATCGCCCAACCGGAATAATTATAAAACAGGAGCGAGGTTGAGGTAAAGGCTCACGGCCAGACCGGTCTCAACCTTTACCTTAGCCTGCTTCTAGGACCTTCCGACGGCGAAGTACTGAAAACCGAGATTCTTCATCTTCTGGGGGTCGTAGATATTCCTGAGATCGAAGAAGAAAGGCTGTCTGATAACTCCTTTTAACCTTTCAAGATCAAGATTCCTGAACTGGTTCCATTCGGTCACAATCACCAGGACATCAGCGCCCTTGGCAGCATCATAGGGGTCTTTGCAATAGGTAATTGCGGGGAAGAGCGCTTTGGCATTCTCCATCGCCACGGGGTCGTAGGTCTTCACCTTTGCCTTGTCCTTTAAGAGCCTCTCGATGATATAGAGAGAAGGGGCGTCCCGCAGATCATCGGTATTCGGTTTGAAGGAGAGGCCAAGCACCGTCACAACCTTTCCCTTCAAGTCTCCGACAACATCCTTCATCTTCTCGAAGACGAGCTTTCGCTGATGTTCGTTCGCCAGAACGGCTGCCTTCACGATCCCGAGGTTAACGTTGTGCTCTTCTCCGATCTTGAGAAGGGCCTTCGTGTCCTTCGGGAAGCAGGAGCCGCCGAAGCCGGGACCGGCGTGGAGGAACTTCCCGCCTATCCGCTGGTCAAGGCCCATACCTTTGGCTACCATATTGACGTCGGCGCCGACCTTTTCACAGAGATTCGAGATCTCGTTGATGAAGGAGATCTTTGTGGCGAGAAAGGAATTGGATGCGTACTTGATCAGTTCCGCTGTCTCATTGTTTGTGATGACAAAGGGTGTCTCGATGAGATAGAGGGGCTTGTAGAGATCCTTCAGGATGGCTATCGCCTGCTGGCTGCTCGCACCGATAACGACCCTGTTGGGCCTCATGAAGTCCTCGACCGCTGCACCCTCTCTAAGGAACTCGGGATTGGATACGATGTCGAAGCTGCTCTCTTCTTTGAGGTTCTTTGCGATTATCTGCGCAATCCGTTTCCCTGTCCCCACAGGGACCGTGCTCTTCGTGACGATCACCTTATAGCCGTTCATATGTCCCGCTATTTCCTTCGCCACGTCATCAACATACTTCATATCAGCAGAGCCGTCCCCCCTCGGAGGGGTGCCGACGGCGATAAAGATGACCAGGGAGGAATCGACAGCTTCTCCTATCTTCGTCGTGAACATGAGCCTCCCCTGCTTCACATTCCTCTCTACGAGGTCTGCAAGTCCCGGCTCGTAAAAGGGTACTTTCCCTTTTCTCAGGGATTTTATCTTTTTCTCATCCTTGTCAACGCAGGTAACAAAGACGCCGAACTCAGCAAAGCATGCGCCCGTCACAAGACCGACGTAACCTGTTCCGATGATCCCGATATGCACGTGTCTTCCTCCTTATGCAGTCCTTTGAGAATGCTTCTATTATGTCAGAAGCCTTTTCTGTTGTAAATCGTTCAGACAATCTCTTGCAGGCAGGATGCAGTCACCTACGGTTGCCGGAGCTTCCTCTTGCGGCAGCCCATGATCACCTGTGGCCCGTATGAGAGGGACCCTTGCCCATTCCCCTTCTGTCTTCATAACCTGAATGAAGCCTATAGATGAATGAGAGGGTGTGGGTATTCAACCTGATGAAGGATCTCCTCATCTCGAAGGTCCCGGCATTGATTTGGTGGTCATGCTCATTTTGCCACCTCTTTGAGCAACCGGTCGAACCTCTCCGCCATGATCCTATCTGAGAACCGCTCCTCAACGATCCTTCTGCCCCCATAGGCCATCTGATCTCTGAATCTGCCGTCATCGAGGTAACGTGAAAGTGCAGCAGCCAAAGCGTCTTCGTTGCCAGGCGGCACGAGGAGCCCATTGCTCCCATCCGTTATGATATCCGGGATGCCGCCTACCTTCGTCCCAATGACCGGTCTGCCCATGGCCATCGCCTCGATGATCACCATGCCGAAGGCCTCGTCACAGGAGGAAGGCAAGGCAAAGATGTCCATAGCGGCATACATCCTTTCAATGTCTCTTCTTATCCCGGTAAAGATCACCCTGTCGAGCAGCGATAGATGCCTCGCCTCCTCTTCGAGGCGATTTCTTTCAGGACCGTCGCCTACGAAGAGCAGTTTCAGGTTATGACGGTCTTGAGACAATTTCTTCACGGCATTGAGCAATTCGTAGACGCCTTTGCCCTTGTGGAGCGCGCCGACCGCGCCGATCACCATATCTGCCTCATCTATTGAGAGTTCTTCCCTTGCTCCCCTCCGGTCTACCGTCTGTGGGTCCAGTTTCCTGAGGAGGACGCTATTATGGATAACCTCAACTTTTTCAGGCGATACGCCGCACCCGGTCAAAACATCTCTTACCGAGGAACTTACTGCTATGATTCTATCGACCATACGGTTGATCATCCAGGTTGTGGTGATTTTCAGCCGGGTGCTCATGTGCCGGATAAGCACAACGCGCACGTGCGCAATCCGAGCAGCGATCGCAGCCGGCCAGTATTCGCGGCCGGAATTTGCTATGATCACCTCTATATTCTCTTTCCGAGATATCTCGACCAATTTCTTGATGGCCCCAATGTCTCCCGAGTTCCGTATGGTGATTCTTCTTGCAGGTACCGTCCTGCCGGCTGTATTGGTCACCAACGTTCCGTCCACCCAGCAACCGACAATAACGTTATATCCCTTACTGAGAAGAGCTGAGATGAGAATATCGGAATGCGTCTCTATCCCGCCGCAACAACGCGCCGTTCCCAAGTTGATATTTAAGAGGAGGACGTTCATGTCCTCCGACCCTTCCGGTCTTCGTAACCCGTGTGCAATTTTTGCAAGAAATGTATCGGGTGAGTGTTATAACGGATGAACGCACGTCTTAGGGTGAGCGGATCGTCTTCTCTGTGAACTGAACCGCGATCTGTAGTAACTGCAACCTTGTAACCTGCTTCCCTTACCATCCTTTTCACGGCATTATTACGGTCTCCATATGGGTAACAAAAGGTTTCAACAACATGGCGCGTTTGTTCCTCTATGATTTTTTTTGAAGAATCAATTTCTTCTCTTGCGCGCTGTTCCTCAATTCTCGTGAGAAAGGGGTGAGTTCTCGTATGTGAACCGAAAAAAACATTCCGTGACGACAGCGCTCTGATCCGATCCCATGCCATGAGCTGCTTTCGAATACCAAGTGAATTCTCGTCCCAGGCATTTGTTGTGCCAACGAGATCAGAAACGACGAACACGGTTGCAGGGTAGCCGTATTTTTCAAGGACCGGGAAGGCATTGACGTAAAAGTCTTCATATCCGTCGTCGAAGGTCAGTGCAACTACCTTCTTGCGCCGGGCATCGGTCCCACCGAAATCCATAATTTCATGGAGGGGTACCACTACAAAACCCGCCGCTTTGAGATACCACATTTGGAATCTGAACATCGACGGAGAGACGTAAAGTCCCTTCAGCCTGCCCCTTTTCGGTGGATGAGCAATGTTATGATACATCAGGATAAGCGTTGACATGTGTTAGAGGCAAAAACCTGTCAGGAATTTCTTGAACGTCTTCTTGAAATGATATGCATAGTTCTTCGTAAGCTCTAATCTCTTAGGATGCCAATTCGATTGATAGACGATGCCGCAATATAATTTGCTTAATATGCTGTGTGTAACGCCAATCCTTCTGTCATGCTCGTACTCTTCAAGAAATAGATATGCCTTAAAGAAAGGTTCACGAGGGACGATATCTATGGAACGATATTTCACCAGTGCCTCGCCATACCAGAAAGCCTCACTTGGAAGAAACGTAATGGCATCCACAATCGTCATTTCTCGGGGGATGAGATAATTCTTTTCAAGGTCTTGCCATACGGAACGATGCCAGGTGGCAGGGAGCGGACCAAAATTGTATGAAGGCCCCTGGCGGTTAAAAATGTCCCTGAACTTGCTTTTCATAATTTCGAACTGTTCCATATCCTTTTCTAACCCATTCCTGAGACAGAATTCATGGAAAGATTTTCCTTCATGCATAAGGGTATAAGGGATAGTTCCGGAAGCCATGAAATCCGATCGCCGAAACGCTCTGATAAAAATTGAATCAGAATCAATGCACAAATAAGAGGGCAGGGGATTTACTCTCCAAAAGTCAGCCTTGACGATTTGTTGTGAAAGGCGCCCCGGCAGCGAACCGTATGCATCATGAGATATGTTTCGATTTGATCCAATAATATCCTGGTCACGCAGCCACTCTATGTCCCCTGTACCGATATGATTTCTAAAGAGACCCAAATCATTTTCGGGTACGGAAATATAAAAGGGCAGGGAGTCATTATTGAAACGCCGAACACTCTCTGTCAGCTCTTTAGTGCGCGTGAGATCATTGCGGTAGCTCTTGCAAAAAAGGGTAATCCCTTCCATTGATCAGAACCCGACGCCAAGTTGCTGCGCAACGGCACGAACCTTGTGCAAATATCTCCGTCTCTTAAGCCAGTTTCTCGGCCTGTCGTGTGTTGCAAGCTGCAGTCTGTTCGTTACCCGGTATTGCGACACCGTGTCTCCGCTCTCCTTCTTCTGCACGTACTGTGCAAGGATGGAAAGGTTACATTCCCGTGTATGAGGGAATCCGATCGCCACTCCATGTTTATCGATAATCCGGCGCTTGTTTCGCTTGAGTAATGCCCTCGATTCGCTGCCTAACCTCCCGAAGGCTGTGCTGCCACGATGGTAAATGAAAACATCCTCGGCCACAAACAAGCGAAAGCCTTGCTCCTTCATGCGGAGGGAATAATCAAAGTCTTCAAAATATCCCCGGCCGAAACCTTCATCGAGAAGTCCGGTCTTTCCAAGGGCGTTTTCGGTAATGGCGACGCAGCAAAAATCAAGGCGATAGGCATCCAAGGAGGTTCGCACGCCGCTATTTGCATACTGCAGCCCTTGCATGATGATACCCTCAACGTCAGGGGCGCTCGTATAGATGGCTTGCTCGTTACCGGCAGCATTCGTGACCGGACCGATCATGCCCAGGGACTCATCGATGGCACAATGCTCTGCAAGGCGATTGATCATACCCTCGGGACAAATGGTATCGCTGTTCAGGAGAATAATGACCTCACCCTGTGCCTCGCGGATGCCCGTGTTCATTCCTCCGGCAAAACCAAGATTCTTCTCGCTGAAGATGAAACGCACGGAAGGATATGCCTCTTGAAGCGCTCTGAGGTGCTCAGGCGTATCATCATCGGAACCATTATCAACCACGATCAACTCCCAATGGTTGAAATTACGGTCTCGAACAAGACTCTCGAAACATAATTTCGTTGTTTCATCGAAGTACTTGAAGCTCAACAACACAATACTGATCTTCATCGATAGCAGTTATTCACAACGTGATATCGCCGTCTATTTCGGCATGCACTGTTGAAGAGTTTCACGTCGGTTCATCGCCTGGCAGACCCACTCGTATAAGGTTCTCACCGCGGCTTCCGCCGTATACGGAGATGCCGTCTCGGAAGAGGGGAGATCATTTCTGAGCCACCTCGAGTAAAGCTCATCCAAAGCACCCGAAATCGCATCAACATCGTCGGACGGTAAAGCCCAGTGCCCCATGGCCCGAACCATGTGCTCTAATTGCCTATTATGCCACACCAGTGCAAGAATAGGGCGCTTCGCAAAAAAGTACTCGTATACCTTGGAAGGTATATACTCCTCGCAATAATCATCGTTCCCATGAAGGAGCAAAAGACAGTCGGACTGACTCATCAATCTGAGCACCTGTTCTCTGCCGCTTTCGTTTGTTGCTGCATTGTATTCAATCCTTCCATGCACTATGATGGCTTCCCTATAGGGAAATTCTTTTACCGTTTCTGCCGAAAGGGTATCTAATTCAGCACCATAAATATGGAGGCGAAAAACGTTCCTCCGCCCGGGATCCCGATCTATGGCCTTCTTCAGAGCCGCAAGAAATATGGTGAGGTTGCGTGTTTTGGACAATGATCCGAAATGGCTTATGGTCAGTTCCTTCCCCTGATGGTAAGGAATAGGATACGCCGGAGGGGGTTCGACACCGGGAATCAGGCAATGGCCACGGTCACCCAACTCAGGATGACGCATCCTTGCGCGAGATAGAGCCTCCTCGGTAAACCACCAAACAACATCGGCATGTTTACAGATTCTTTCTTCCAACCAGTATGCAAAACGCTCTCGCTGTGTTGTCGGCAATTGGCTGTATGTAACCATAGGATCATGAATCTCCGCGATCCAGGGTAACTCATAAGACCTTGTCAGCATATAGGCAGCAAAGTGGGCAGCGTTAGGACCGCCTGTTGAGTAAATTACTATCGGCCGACGTTTCTTTATGATACGGATTCCGGCAAGGTAAGCACTGATAAACCATGACCACTGAGACTCCTGCCGAATAAATGCCTTCTCGAGAAGATAAAAAGGGAGGATAAGAAGGGAAAGGAGACCTGACAGCAGGCGATACAAAAATCGGTTTCGCAACCGTTGGCGCAAAAAATGGCGCAGATCGAAACGCAAACCTACAGGAGTCGGCGGGAAGATCTGATGATGCTCGATTCTCTCATCTTTCTTGCCGGTAAAGGTGCTCAGCACGATAGGCTCTATCCCTAATTTCAGAAGGTGCGGAATTTTATCCGAAATTGTCTGACTGACCGCCCGTCCGTCCATGTTGAAAGCATTCGCTATGATGAGCCATCGTTGTTTATCGCTTTTCCCTTGTTTGTTGATTTTTGCCGTGCCCTTTCCCATCTGTAACCCCACAATGAAGTGACGTATAAAGAGCTTCAAAATAGAATACACATAATCAGAAAATCTCCCTCGCCCCTCTTTGCCAAAGAGGGGATTTCCCTCCCTTTGGAAAAGGGAGGTTAGGAGGGATTTTACAAATAGAGTTCATACTATTGTGAGTCTATTAATAAGCCCTACGAGTCGTACCGCGATGGAACGTTGGTGCCCGCGACTTCAAGCCTTTCAGGCGTTTCGCCCATGCCCAAGCCTCTTAGCTGCTCGCTAGCCTTTCTCGTCCCTCTCTTTTGCCCTGGCAAGAAAGGCGTCTACATCAGAACTGAGAAGGAAAGGAAGCATGTCTGCTATTTCTTCATCCGGCCAATTCCACCACTTCAACTCTAGGAGCTGGTGAATGGTTGCATCATCAAAGCGCTTCATTACGAGACGGGCGGGGTTACCCACGACAATCGCATAGGGCGCCACATCCCTTCTTACAACAGATCGCGTTCCTATTACCGCACCGTCACCGATGGTAACACCCGACAGGATGACCGCTTCGCTGCCAATCCAGACGTCATTGCCGATAACAACGTCTCCTCTCGTTCTCGGGTGGCCGGCAATGTGACGCCCTTTTTCCCATACCACGCTGAATGGATAGGTTGTTACCCAATCAATCCTATGCTCACCACCAAGAAAAATCTTGACGCCTTCGGCTATCGAGCAAAATGCGCCAATCTTAAGAGCAGCCCCTTCGTTCCATGTAAGAATCTGTGGATCCCCATAGGTTCCCTTGCCGATTGCATAGTGCTGATACTGTTCTTGTAGACTTTCTCTCTTTCTTGAGAACAGTCTAGCCGCTCTGTCAAATAGTCTGCGTATACGCATTCAGTTCATCGAGGTTGCTGCGGAGAGAACACTCACCCGCCTTTTCTTGCCCGTAGTATGTACTGAATAACAAGCGCTTCCTTTATCTTGTTGAGTAAGACAACATTGAGCAGTTTCATATTCAAACCGGAATCCACCTTGCGATACACCTTCTCAATAGTGAATCCGCTGTCCTGAAAAAGGGCACGGATACCGGGCCATGTGAAGAATCTCAGATGACTCTTATCAAGGACTCCCGAGTCTGTATAGCGCCAATTTCCCCTTACGAGGCCCCTTACGACTCTATGGAAACCCACGTTAGGAATGCTCGCAACGATACATCCGCCTGGTTTCAGCACTGCATGAAGCTTCAACATCACGGACCATGGATCGACAAGATGTTCGAGAACGTCTGCACAGACAACGCAATCAAAATGCCCGGGTGAAAAAGGGATCTCGATATGTTCGACATTGCCTTCGACAACTCGATCAAGGGCCTGCGTCGCTGACGATGCGGCGGTATGCGACAACTCGATCCCGCAGACTTCAACGGACCCCTTTTCTTTCAAGTGCCTGCCGAGCACACCCGTTCCGCATCCAACGTCAAGAACGGAAGAGCACGTCTGTGGAATCATTGCTATGATCTCGGACCGGAGAAGGCTATAATATTCCTCAGATACCATGTACGGGCTTCTTTCTCATATCCCCTTCAAGGGTGCGCAGGAAACACTCAATTTTATCATACCTACCCCTGATAATTCATAAACGTTGGGGACTGGCTGTCGCTTCAGAGGCAAGAGGCGTGGATATTTGCCGGGCGCGCTGCTCATAAAACACACGAACAAAATGACGCTATGGTCAACGATCTTTCTTATGGTGCCTTTGGTTCTCTCTATCGTTCTGGAGTTCGAGGAGTTTCGCATACTTGAAGAAGGACCCGCCAGCCTTTGTGATTGCCGTAACAAGACCGTCCATCCCGTCGAGGAGGCCCCTTTCAAGGAGGTAGATCTTGAGGAACATGGCGATACCGTGAAAAACGGGCGTTAGGGGGTTGGCTCTTTTTCCTGAGGCGAAGAGCTCCCTTGCGATGACGCTAGAGTAATCATTGAGGGTCTTCAGCATATCGGAATAGTTCGAGAAGGCATGGTGGTCGATATAGGCGTCGAGGTCCCCGACCCGCCCCTCGGTTATCCACCGTTCGTGAACGACCGATTGGAAGGAGCCCCGTCTCCTGTTGACGAGGCGAATATGCCTGTCAGGCCAATAGCCGGAGTGTCTCAGCCATCTGCCATGGAGGTAATTCTTCCTCTTGAGACGGTAGGCATCCGCATCGGGTTTCTTCAGGGTCTTCAGGATTTTGTTACGGGTCTCTGCCGGAATCCTCTCGTCGGCATCCAAGAGAAGGACCCAATCGTGGCTGCACTTTTCGACGGCGCTGTTCTTCTGAGGACCGTAGCCTTTCCAGTCTTCAAGAAAGACCCTGCATCCATGGGTCTCGGCAATCTCGACTGTCCGGTCGGTGCTGCCTGAATCGACGAGGACGATCTCCTCTGCGAAGGAGACGCTCTTCAGACACTCGGGAAGGCGAGCCTCCTCATTCTTCGTGATCAGGGCGACGGAGAGAGGGGATTTTTCAGCCGTCATTCATCCCCCCGGCTATACCCGAAAAAAGGGACAGAGCCATCGTTGTCGGTGTCGGGAGAATCTGGGTGTCGGTGAGGCTGCCGACGACGAAGACGACGGTAAAGGCGAAAACCGAGAATCCGGGAGATCTGTCCCGTGCCCTCCACCCTTTTCTGATCATGACGAGCAGGAGCCAGGAGAGGGCAATCAGCCCCGGTATGCCAAAACTGACCATCATGTAAAGGAAACTGTTATGGGGATGATCATAGAACGGCAGGGAAGGGTCCCTCTTCTGCACCTCCCACGATCTTCTGAAACTGCCTGTGCCTGATCCGGTGAGAGGATTCTTCTCTATCTCAGACAGGGCGATCTCCCACATGTGGATACGCAGGCCGATGGATGTATTTACGATTCCCTGCCGGTAGAGCTCGATGTCTTCCTTCCCCTTCAAGACCCTCTTTTTTATAACGGGAAAGGTGGCAAGGAGCGAACAAAAAAGGATACCGAAAAAGATGAGTTTAACGATCTTACCCTGTTTCAGGATATGATGGAGGAGGATGGGGAAAAGGAGGATGATTGCGAGGTACCCGCTTCTTCCCCCAACAAACGCGATGGTCGAAAGATACTCTACGATGAGGGAGAGATAGATGAGCCTCTTCCGTGCATCACATTCCCTTGAAAAATAAAAGGAGGCGATGATCGTGCCTGCCGCAAGGAGGATCGAGAAGGCGATCCAGGGGGAACTTCCCGGGAAGAGCCCCACAGGATGGCCGTTCTTCAGAGGGAGGACTCCGATGTATTGCAGGATGGCAACTGCGCTGTTCAGTGAGAGACCGGCGAGAAACATCTTGAGGACAACATCATCCCGTTTTGAATCTCTGGCAATTGAAAGGAAGGCGATGCTGAAGAGCCAGTAGTACGATTTCACCGCGATACTCATTCCGTCCGAGGGGAGTGGGGTATAGAGAAGCCCGATCCATGGAAGGACGAGAAGGAGGAGGACGGGAATCATCATGCCCGTGGAAGGCCAGGTCCCCAAGTCCTTGAGAAACCTTCCCGACAGTATCCACACAGCAAGAACAAGGCCGCCGAAAATAAAAAGAGGGGACGTCCCTATAGACAGGCAGAAAAACATCCCTCCGAAGCCTGCGGTCAGCAGGTCTCTGCTACTGGCGGTTCTTAAAGAGTCCATTCCGGCAAAAATATCCCTTTGATTCGATGGTCGCCTGGAGGAGGTCTTTGTTCCCGTTCAGCGTGGTCTTGTTCGTCGGATGCCAGAGGTGGAAGCAGATGGCCATGAACGGGTGGACCTTCTTTTTAAGGCCGTATTTGAAAAATCTGCAGGCGAGTTCGGAATCTTCGTTGCCCCATCCGACGAAATCTTCGTTAAAGCCGTTTACTGCCATGATATCATCCCTGAAGAAACTCATATTGCACGACTTGATACCCTTAAGTTTCGTATTCCTGACGGACCGAAACAAGGGAAGACGAATGAGGTGATGGATATTGGAGATATGAAAGAGCAGGGCCATTTTCATGAGCTCAGAGGCTGAATTGGCATGCCCGTGACCAAAGGCCGCCACCATTTTCCTGTGCACATGCACCCTCTTCCCCTGAATAAAACATCCCTTTTCTGCGAGTGCCAGGTGGTCTGAGAGAAAATGCCTGTTTACGACACAATCGCCGTCCAGAAGGACAAGGTAGTCACCGGATGACCTCTTTATCGCCTCATTGCGGATCTTCGCTGCCCTGAATCCCCTGTTCTCCTGCCAGACGTGGAAGACCGGAACCGGGGCACGTTCGGAAAAGCCTTGAACGACAACAGCGGTATCGTCACCGGAGCCATCGTCTGCGATCAGGACTTCGTCGGGTTGCCTGATCTGGTCCATAACACTGTCCGTGACTTTCCCCAGGGCCAGAGGGGTATTGTAGGTTGTAATGATCAGGGAGAGTTTCAATAGTTCCCGCCGGCAAGATTGGCAGTTATGGAGCCGATCTTGATCCTTGTCTTCAACCTCACCGGGATTCTCTTTTCATCATTCGTGAGCCAGATGTAGATATCACCTTTCCTGAAGAATATCCCTTCGGATTTGATGAGCGGTTTGATAAGGACCGTGTCGAACTGTCCTACAGGAACACGTATCCTCTCTTTGCTTATCACCTGTATCTCAACGCTCCAGACCTTCTTGCTGTCAAAGACCGTGACATAAACAGGTTTGCCGATCTCGAGCTTCAGCCCTCGGAGATAGTAAAAACTTGAGAGCGGATCGAAGACCCGTGGGGGGATAGCGATCTCCTTCCTCTCGTTATTCACGTAATCGATAGAGAGAGCCTTCATGGTGTTATGGTTAAAGATCACTTCCTTGTTCTTCCGGTGTCTTCCCTCGCGAAGCCTGATCCTATAATTGACGGGCTGTCCCATGCCGATGTTCCCAATGTTCTTCAGGAGGCTGCTTTCGACCCTGTCATCGACGGTATAGAAGATCGAGACCCACTTGGCCGATCTCGTGGTGGAGGTGATGATGACCCTGTCCCCGCCGTCTCTCACATCGAGCGTCGCCTCGCCCGCCTTTATCCCTGTCCATGTGAGGTCGTAGCGGAAGGTCTCAGGGATGTGGAGAGAAAAGGCTCCGGCTGGAATTGTGAGAAGCATCGGGGCCCCAACAGCGAAGAGGAAAAAGAAAACCCTGCGTCTCCTTCCAGACTTATTTCTGCTTCGGCAACAGGGGAGCATATTTTGCTATATTAAAACATGTTGATAATTCCTGCAATAGACCTGAAGGACGGGAAATGCGTTAGGCTCCTTCAGGGGAACAAGGACGCGGTCACCACCTATTCGGACGATCCTTCGTCTACGGCGAAGCTCTGGGAATCATGTGGTGCGACGCTCCTCCATGTCGTTGATCTTGACGGCGCCTTCACAGGAGAGCAGAAAAACCTTGAAGCCATCAGGAAGATCCGCGACACTGTCTCGATGGAGATCGAAGTCGGGGGGGGCATACGGGACATGGGAAAGATCGAAGATCTCATCGCTATCGGGATCACCAGGATCATCCTCGGCACCGTTGCCGTCGAAAAACCTTCGCTCGTTGCCGAGGCCTGCCAGCGATATCCCGGTCGGATATTGGTTGGCATTGACGCACGGGACGGAAAGGTCGCGGTAAAGGGATGGGTTGAAGTTACAGCCGCGGATGCAAAGGCGCTTGCAAAGGATGCCGCCCGGAAGGGCGCGGCAGGGATTATCTATACCGACATATCGACCGACGGGATGATGACCGGTCCGAATGTCCCCGCCGTGGAGGAGATGGTCATGACGGTCGATATACCTGTCATAGCATCGGGAGGTCTCTCCTCCCTTGGGGATATAAGGAGGCTCCTTGCCGTAAGAAACCTCTGGGGTGTGATCACGGGGAAGGCGATTTATTCGGGAGCCCTTGATTTGAGAGAGGCGATACGAATTTCTGAGGATCGAGGAAAGGGTTGAGGTTAAGAAAGAAGAGAGATTCTCAGCGTTGCTTCGGCCTTGTCCCTTTTGGAGGAACCTGTGCTAGCTAAACGGATCATTCCCTGCCTCGATGTGAAAGACGGCAGGGTCGTGAAAGGGGTCAGCTTTGTCAATCTGAGGGATGCCGGTGATCCTGTGGAGAACGCAAAGTTTTATGACGGACAGGGGGCTGATGAACTCATCTTCCTCGATATCACCGCATCCCATGAGAAGCGGAAGATCATTCTTGATGTTGTCGAAAAGACTGCTACGGATGTCTTTATGCCACTGACCGTTGGCGGTGGGATAAAGAGCCTTGATGATATCAGAGACCTTCTCCGTGCGGGCTGCGATAAGGTCTCTATCAACACGACGGCCGTGAAAGACCCTTACTTTATCAGCAGGGCGGCAGAGCGATTCGGGAGCCAGTGCGTCGTTGTCGCCATAGACGCAAAGCGGGTTGGCGGCACGATGTCCGATGCCACCGGTGAACTATGGTGCGAGATGGAGCAGTTCAGGGATGTCTGCATCGAACTCCCGAAGGCTGGCGAAGAGACATTATGGGCGATCTCAACCCATGGCGGGAGACGGATGAAGCTCATCAATGCAGTCAGATGGGCAAAGAAGATGGAAGACCTTGGGGCAGGGGAGATCATGCTGACGAGCATGGACAGGGACGGCACAAAAGACGGTTATGACCTGGAGCTCACACGGGCGATATCGGAGGCCGTTGCGATTCCTGTCATCGCCTCGGGCGGCGCAGGCACTCTTGAGCATCTCTTCGAAGGGTTTGTTTATGGAAAGGCCGACGCAGTTCTTGCGGCGTCAATATTTCATTTCAGAGAATACACGGTCAGAGAGGCCAAGGAGTATCTGAGATCGAAGGGTGTCCTGGTGAGGCTTTAAACCAGTCTTCTCTTCTGAGAGGACATCCGCTTCTCGGCAAGAGAAGAGCCCTTTCGAATAGGACATCCTCTCCGGAGCTTGTCCAAGCTATTGAGATCTTTCGGGAGGGTTCCGATCAGGCACGACTCACAACGTGCTTCTTCTCAGGTCTTCCTATCCTGCGGTTGATGAGAACCTCGTCTCCTGCAGGAACGACGCGTGCCTTGCTGGAACCGTTACCCCTGACGACGGTCACGTCCACTTCGGGAAGATGCTTTGCGTCGGAGTACCGAGCACAGAGCGAGGCCGCCAGGCTTATGAAGTCTGCCGAGTCTTCTCCCGACAGCAGCACTGTCGGGCTTCCAGACCCTTCCACCCGTAACAGATAATCCTCGTTCCCCGCATAAGACTCTATGGCCGCGTTCTCTTTTTCATCCCTCCCGACGATAGTCTTGCATGTCTGAGAGAGCCTGAAGTGTCTCCCTACCCTCAAGAGATGGAGGTCGTTGAGGGAGGGGTTGGGGGTGTGGCCAAGGAGTTCTCTTAACCGGTATGAGTAGTTCGGTTCGGTCAGGAGGCAGCCTCCGGCAGGGGCCGGATAGTCTGTCAGTCCTAGCTCTTCGGCAAGGGCCATCTGTGGTTTTCGCGACCTGCCGCTGAAGCCGTACAGCATCTCACGCTTCACAAGCCCTTCCTTCTCAGGAGCGGTGACGGCGAGGAGCTTTGCGCTCAGGGGACGGAGCACAGAGCCTTTCAACCCCGCCTCCCTGTCAATCATATTGAGCGTGTCACGTCTCTGGCTCATGGGCCTCTGGCCGACAACCTCACCGGTAACAACAAAATGGGCACCTGTCATCTCCATGAGGTCTCTCGCCTCCCTGAGCATGAGGATCCTGCAGTCGATGCAGGGGTTCATATTCTTGCCGTGTCCGAAAACCGGATTCTTCACGATCTCAACGAACTGATCGGCCAGGTGGCTGAGCTTCACGGTAAACCCGAATTTTTCAGCTGCGGGAAAGGGGTTCTTCGAACAGGAGGAGCTGTCACTGATGTCGCAGCCAAAGTGTGTGAGAAAGGTGACGGCAGTGATTTCCACCCCCTGTCTCAGCATGACGAGTATTGCAAGGGTGCTGTCAAGTCCGCCCGATAGGAGAGCTATTGCCTTTGCCATAGTTGAACGACTAACGTCAAATGGTTCTGACTGACGCCTGACCCTGGTTTGTCATGAGGGACTTGAGGGACTTGCGCAATTTTTCCTGGGTCACGACTGCGGTCCCCACTTCTCCTACGACGATTCCCGCCGCATGGTTCGCAATAGAAGCCGCTTCCTGCAGGGTGGCGCCAGAGGCAAAGGCAAGGGCCACAGTGGCGATCACGGTATCCCCGGCGCCGGTAACATCATAAACACGTCGTGCCACCGTCGGTATATGGGTGACCGTCTCCCGCTCGAAAAGGCTCATCCCTTCTTCCCCCCGTGTGATCAGGACCGAGGCACAAGAGAGTCTCTTCATAAGGGTCTTGCCTGCCCGTATAAGGGACCTTTCATCCTTGATTTCAATCCCCGAACCGCTCGACGCCTCCACGAGATTCGGCGTTATGAGGGATACCCCCCTGTAGCAAGGGAAGTGGCCGACCTTGGGGTCAACGGCGACGAGCTTCTTCCTGGCCCTTGCGTGCTTCAAAATTTCCCGTATCAGTTCGGGGGAGACCAATCCCTTCTTGTAGTCCGAAACGATGACGGCATCGTGTTCATGGATCGCATGTCTCATGAACGCAAGAAGATCGACGCGGGCCTTCCCGCTGATTCTGCTCTTCTCTTCCCTATCGAACCTGACGACCTGCTGGTTATGGGCGATGACCCTCGTCTTCATGATCGTAGGCCTGGAATCCTCAAAGAGCGCTGATGCGACTCCCCTTTCCTCGGCAAGCTCCCGGAAGATGTCACCGGCCCTGTCCCTGCCGACAATCCCCGCCACCGTCGCTTTCCCCCCCATTGACGCAATATTGTTTGCGACGTTGGCGGCCCCGCCGAGCCTGAAGGTGTCGTCGGTAACTTCGACGATGGGGACGGGGGCTTCCGGAGATATCCTGCTCACCTTCCCCCAGATATACTGGTCGAGGATAATGTCCCCTACCACCAGTATCCTGGCGTCCCTGAAGTTATTGAAGAGAGCTTTCATATCCACCCTGTACGATAACGCAGGAATACCGCAAAAAGCAATAAATCCGTATCGTCTGCCGACGGCCTCTTGAGCATGGCAGGGAAGAAGAATGTTGTTGTCTTTTCGGAGTGGGAATGTTTTATAATACATAAATTTTTAATTATAAGTTGAACTGAAGACATGGCTAAAAGGAAACTGGTAAAGGAATTAACAGAAGAAGAGAAAAAGGGGATGCCTCTCTATCCCATTGGGATCGTTTCAGAACTCCTCGGGACAACGGACCAGACACTCAGACTCTACGAAAAACACGGCCTCATCATCCCTGCGCGGCGAAACAAGAACAGGTTCTACTCTGAGAATGATATCAAGTGGCTCAGGTGCGTGAGGGACCTTATCCACGTAAGGAAGATAAGCATAGAGGGGATAAAGAAACTTCTTGATTATGCCCCGTGCTGGGAGATTACCGCCTGCCCTAACGAGAGGAAGGAAGAGTGTTCCGCCTTTATCGACAGAAGTAAACCCTGCTGGGAACTCAGCAGGATGATCTGCAACAAGGAAGCTGGCAAGGACTGCGACGACTGCGTCGTATTTCTCTCACGGCGCAAAAAGGGGAGGGGTTAAAAGAAGTTCTTCAGACGCTCCTCAACGAGTCTCTGTATCTTCTCAAGTGATTCACGGTCTTCTGCTTCGAATCTCATGACGAGGGCCGGCTGGGTGTTCGAAGCCCTGATGAGCCCCCACCCTTTGCCGAAGTTGATTCTGATCCCGTCGATATCGAAAAGGGGATAATCACAAAACTCCGCCTTCGCCTTTTCCATCACCATAAATTTTAGCTCGTCGGGGCAGTCCAGCCGTATCTCCGGTGTCGAGACCGTAGAAGGGACGCCGGAGAGGAGGCCCTTGAGGGAATAGGGTTTACCTCTTCTTGAAAGGATCTCAATGAGTCTGAGGCTCGCATAGATCGCGTCGTCATATCCGAAGTAGCGGTCGGCAAAAAAAAGGTGGCCACTCATCTCTCCCGCAAGGAGCGCGGATGTTTCCTTCATCTTGGACTTGATCAGAGAATGGCCTACCTTCCACATGATGGGATTCCCGCCGTGCTCCTTGATATCATCAAAGAGGGTCTGAGAACATTTCACCTCTCCGATTACCGTTGCGCCGGGGTTCTGCTCGAGTATGTCTCGCGCGAAAATGACCATCAGCCGGTCACCCCAGACGATCTCGCCATCCTCGTCCACCACCCCGATACGGTCTGAATCACCGTCATAGCCGATCCCGAGATGAGCCTTTTCCGACTTCACCTTTGCTATCAGGTCCAAGACATTTTCAGGAACAACAGGGTCGGGATGATGATTCGGGAAGGTGCCGTCAGGTTCGCAATAGAGCTCGGTCACTTCGCACCCGAGGAACCGTAAAAGGGAAGGAGCAACAAGTCCTCCTGTCCCGTTTCCTGCGTCCACCACCACCTTGATCCGTTCAAATCGTCCGAAAAGTTTTCTGAGATGATCGGTGTATGCAGGGATGATGTCGTATGTCCTGAGATCTCCGGAACCCTCCGTTCCCTCACCAGCTTCGATGATTCTCTTCAGCTCCTGAATGCTCTTCCCATAGAGGGTGTCTTTCCCCATGCTTAATTTCATCCCATTGAACTCCGGAGGATTGTGGCTGCCGGTAATCATGATCCCACCGTCGACGTTGAGATGGTAGAGCGAAAAATACTGGAGTGGTGTCGGGCACGAGCCAATGTCAACAACGTCGATGCCGCTTGTTGTGAGCCCCTCGGCGAGATGGTCAAACATGGCAGGAGAACTCAACCGGACATCGCGCCCCACGGTGACAGTAAGCGCATCCTTCGAGAGATTCTTCTTCAGATACCAGGCAAAAGCCCGGCCGATTGCAGAGACGCTTTCCGGCGACAGGTCCTTTCCCCAGACACCTCGTATGTCATATTCGCGGAATATCTTCGGTGCGATCGTCATGCCCTATCTCTTCTTCCCTTCTTTCCCAAAGCCGATTGACGTTGGCGTGAAATTCGGGTCGATAAGATAGGCCTCCCTAAAGCACTCGGCCGCTTCCTTCCTGTTCTTGAGTTTGTAATTCGCGTAGCCCATGAGATAGTAAGCGCCGGCATCGGGCCAGACAGCGACATATTCCTTGAGATATCTGACGGTCTTCTTGAAGTCCTTCTTGAGATAGGCCTGGAGAGCCTTGTCATAAGCCTCTTCCTGCGCATGGAGGGATGGCGGCAAGATTATTTCCAGCAGAACAACGAGCACAACCAAGATCCCAAGACCCTTCATCCTTGATGTGACACCCTTCATCGTCATAGCGCACCTCCTAATCAACGTCCAGTCTGAATGGTTCTCTTGTCTCCCAGACAGAGGGCTTATTTTGTGAGTATTCCCTCGGCTGGGTCCCGATTTTGAAATATTCTTTTATGCCGGCTGACTCGTCCCTCGCGAGGAGCCCGTTCGCAGGGTCAATGGGATAGCTGACAATTCCTTCAGGCACCGCAAACCCCGAAGGTTCCGCCGTACCAAGGGTCTTCATAAAGTTTACCCATACAGGCGACGCGGCCCTTGCCCCTGTCTCCTGATTACCAAGGGGCCTCATATCATCGAAGCCGACCCAGACGCAGGCGACCATATCAGGGGTGAAGCCGACAAACCATGCGTCCCGGTAATCGTTTGTGGTGCCGGTTTTCCCGGCAACAGGCCTTCCCAGGGCCTTGGCCCTCCAGCCGGTCCCGTAGTTCACGACATCCTGCATCATCGATGTTATCAGGAAGGCGGTGTCAGGGTCTATCACCTGTTCTCCCTCAGGTTCATTGCTCTCCAGGACTCTCCCCTGGGAGTCCGTCATGTATTTGATCGCTATGGGTGTCATCCTGACCCCGCTGTTGTCAAATACACTGTAGCTCATTGCAAGTTCAAGGGGGGTGACGCTGATACTGCCGAGGGCGATGCTCAAATTGCGGGGCATATCTCCCTGAAACCCTATCTCCCGGGCGAAATTGATAATCTTGTCAACGCCGATCGTGTCGACAAGTTTTACCGTGACCACGTTCCTCGAATAGGCCAGAGCGTCCCTCAGCCTTGTCGGACCGTAATGCTTATGGTCATAGTTCTCAGGGGTCCAGTCCCCTCTTGGTCCGCCTTTATACGTTACCTCCTCGTCATTGATCATGCTGGCCGGCGTGAAACCATTGTCCATGGCCGCGGCATATATTACCGGCTTGAATGCAGATCCTGGCTGACGCTTGGCATAGGCAGCCCTGTTGAATTCGCTCCTCGAATAATCGTAGCCGCCGACCATCGCCCTGATGAAGCCTGTGCCGGGATCTATGCCGACAACGGCACCCTCGACCTCGGGTTCCTGTTCGAGGGTCAGCTCAACGGTGCTGCCCTGCACTGATTTGAAACCCACCTTGACGACGTCTCCGACTTTCAAAATTTTATCAAGAGAAAGGTTCTTTATCTGGGCTGTCTTGCCTGTCTTCGGGTCGATCATCTTGCTTGCCCACTGGGCATTGTCGACGGGCAATTTCCCCATAACGCCTCTGGCCTTTATTATCGCCTCCTTTGCCGTGACTTTGAGAACAAGACCTGTTGCAATATCTCCTGTGCTTGTGACGAACTGTCCCCCTTCTCTCTTTTTCAGCTCCTTTTCAGCGTTGACCTCCCGGTGCTCAAAGGGGCCTCTCCATCCCCTTCTCTTGTCCAGTTCCCGCAGACCTTCCTGCAGTGACCGTGCAGCCGCAACCTGGGCCTTCCTGTCAAGGGTTGTATAGACATGAAGGCCGCCTTTGTACACCGTCTCCGTGCCGTACCTGTCTTCAAGGTATTTCCTGACGTATTCAATAAAATAGTTATTTGATTCGAGTCCCCTGCGGAGCGTCGAGAGATTGAGCGGCTGTTTTAATGCCTTCTCTTTCTCCCCCCGCTTTATAAACCCTTCCTCTTCCATACGGGTAAGGACCGTATCCTGCCTGTCCTTGGCCTTCATCAGGTTATTGTAAGGGGAATAGATCGAAGGCGCCCTGATAAGCCCGGCGAGAAGGGCTGCTTCCGCGAGAGTGACCTGGGTGACGGATTTCCCGAAATAGACCCTTGAAGCCATCTCCATCCCGTAGGCCCCGTGGCCGAGATAGACCTTGTTGAGATAGAGTTCGAGGATCTCGTTCTTGGTCATGTTCTTCTCTATCTTCGTTGCCAGGGCCACTTCCCTGAGCTTCCTTTGGACTGTCCTTTCGGATGTCAGAAAAGTGATTTTAGTAAGCTGCTGAGTGATGGTACTCCCTCCCTCCCTGATTCCCGCATGGATTACGTCTTTGATCGCCGCTCTGAGGATTGCAAGGTAATCAATCCCCTTATGCTTCCAGAAGCGGGAGTCCTCAACAGCAACCACTGCATTGATCAAATGCCGGGGCATCCTGTCAAGGGGGACAAAGATGCCCTTTTCGATCTTGAGTTCTCCGATGAGAGCGTCATCGTCGGCATAGACCTTTGTCCCGGGGATTGCCTTATACTGCTTAAGTTCGGCGATGGATGGGATACCTTTGGCAACGGCAATATACCCTCCTGTCAGGATACCTGTGAGGATTGCGGCGGTTATCAGTATCGCAGCCCAAAAGACCTTTCGGCGTTTCTTACCCACTGGCTTCCTGTCTCTCCTTATTCATGATACCTTCGACGATAAAGGAATCCTCTTTCCTCTCCCTTCACTCTTCTCAACAATCTACTCCAGGCAGTCAATAGGGGAAATACCATCCTGCCTTGCGAGGAGGGACGAAGGGAGATTTCAGAATCTTTTCTTCAAGTCTGTCTTTTCGATTATATCTCCGAGGGAGTTTATAAGTCAAAGTTCCCTTATGGTTTTGAAATCGCCCCAGGGAAGACCTTTTCTGTGCTATCCTTAGGCTATGCGCTGGCCCGGAGACCTCGGCGATGCAAAGAGGATTCAGGAGAGCCTCGGGGAAGAAGTAAAAATAGTGGCCCTGACAAGAAGGCCGCTGCTGATTGCGGGCGTTGATGCGGCCTTCTCCGGAGGTTTGGTCATCGGGGTCGCCAGTCTCTATCGATATCCTGCGATGGTCCCTCTGGAAGACGCTCATGCTGTCCTTGAGGTCCTCTTCCCTTATGTCCCAGGTTTTCTGTCCTTCCGTGAAGGCCCTGCCATTATCGATGCGGTCAAGGCTTTGAGAACGAGACCTGACGTTATCATCTTTGACGGCCAGGGGATTGCCCATCCTAAGGGGGTAGGGATTGCATCTCATCTGGGCGTGCTCCTCAATGTCCCTTCCATTGGCTGCGCCAAGTCGAGACTTGTCGGAGAGTATGAGGAGCCTGGCACGAAGAAGGGAGCGTGGTCTCCCTTGCTGTACAAGGGCAAGATTGTCGGAGCAGTGCTCAGGACAAGGGAGAATGTGAAGCCGGTCTTTGTCTCTCCCGGCCACAGGATTACGCTGAGGGAGACGATTCAGATCGTTCTCTCGTGCTTAAAGACCTACAGGATACCTGAACCTCTGAGGAGGGCGGATCTTCTCTCGAGAGAGCTAAAGAGCAGGTATGTGTGAGGTAAGCATGAGGGTTTGCATCTTGACATCTGCTGAGGCATAATGTTATTAGTTATTGACTTTTTTGTCGTCTGTCTCCAACGTAATTTGCCGCTGAGAGGAGGAACCCGTAATGGGTCTGTTGACGTTCAAAGGGGGAATACACCCTCCTGACAAGAAAGACCTAGCAAAAGATGTTCCCATAAAGCAGTCAAGAATCCCACAGAGAGTAGTGATTCCTTTGAGCCAGCATACGGGAGCACCCTGCAAGCCGGTCGTTTCGATCAACCAGGAGGTGAAGAAGGGTGAGTTGATCGGTGAGCCCGGAGGCTTTGTCTCTGCCCCCGTCCACTCGTCGGTCTCAGGCAAGGTGATCGCGATCGGAGAGTTCCCTAATGCCATGGGCAGAATGGTGAGTTCCGTTGTCATAGAGAACGACGGAAAAGAAGAGTGGGCGATATTAAGGGATAACCCCGATTACATGAACCTCCTGCCTGATGAGTTGAAGGAGAAGGTTAAGGCTGCGGGGATCGTCGGTCTTGGCGGGGCGGCTTTTCCGACGGCAGTGAAGCTCTCGCCGCCGAAGGAAAAACCGATCGACACGGTCATCATCAATGGCGCTGAGTGCGAACCCTACCTTACCGCCGATTACCGGTTGATGGTGGAAAAACCGGATGAGATCATTGAGGGACTCAAGATATTGATGAAGACGCTCACTGTGAAGAAAGGCTTTGTCGGTATAGAAGATAACAAGCCTGAAGCGATAGCGAAGATGAAAGAGGCCGCGAAGGGGGAACCGAGTATTGAGGTCTGCGATCTCGAAGTCAAATATCCCCAAGGCGCAGAGAAGATGCTCATAAAGGCGACCAGCGGCAGGCACGTCCCGCCCAGAGGGCTTCCCATGGATGTCGGGGTGGTCGTGCAGAACGTAGGGACCGCCCTCGCTATCTATGAAGCGGCACGCTACGGCAAGCCTCTCATAGAGAGGGTCGTCACCGTGACTGGCGAAGGGATCACCGCTCCTTCCAATCTCATGGTGCGTGTAGGGACACTGATCTCTGCACTTATAGAGGAATGCGGAGGTCTCAAGGGCGAAACGGGCAAGGTCATTGCAGGCGGACCCATGATGGGCTTTGCCCTCTCTTCCCTTGATATACCGGTGACAAAAGGTACCTCAGGAGTCCTTGTCATTCCCGGTGAGGCCATCGAACATGCAGAGGATTTCGAGCCGTGCATCAGGTGCGGAAGGTGCGTCGATATTTGCCCTATGGGACTTACCCCATCCATGCTGAGCGTGCTTTCGGAAAAAGGCCGCTACGAAGAGGCAAAGGAATATAATCTCTTCGACTGTTTTGAATGCGGTTCCTGCGCCTTCGTATGCCCTTCGAAAAGACCGATTGTGCAGCTCGTGAGGCTGGCAAAGTCCCTGACAAAACCATGAGCCGTGAGGTGAAGAGATGGAGGTAGCGAAGAAAGAGCAATTGATCGTAACGGTCAGCCCTCACATCAAGAGCGAAGAGACCGTGAGCAGGATCATGTGGAGCGTTACCGTCAGCCTGCTCCCTGCCTTTTTCATGGGTCTCTATTTCTTCGGCCCAAAGGCCCTCTTTGTCACGGCCCTTTGCGTCATTACCGCCGTTTTTTCAGAATATATTGTCGAGAGGTCGCTGAACCGGAAAGTGACGATAAGCGATGGCAGCGCCTTTCTCACAGGCCTTCTCCTCGGCATGAATCTTCCGCCTTCCCTCTGGTCCTTCAGCCCCTTCACCGCTCATGTGCCGGTTATCGGTTCCTTTGTTGCAGTCGTGATAGCAAAACAGTTGTTCGGCGGACTTGGATACAACGTCTTTAACCCCGCCCTTATCGGCAGGGCGTTTCTTCTGATATCCTTCCCGAAGGCAATGACCATATGGACAGCGCCGACAGCAGCGTTTGCGGCCCTTGACGCAAAGACAACAGCCACACCCCTCGGAATCCTGAAGGAAGAGGGTGTCGGGAAACTCCTGGAGGTCTTCGGTGACAAGACGAACCTCTACAGCCAGCTCTTCCTGGGGCACAGGGCAGGGTCCCTCGGCGAGACATCTGCAATTGCCCTGCTGATTGGTGCAGCCTTTCTCCTTTATAAGAGATATATCACATGGCACATCCCTTTCTCCTTTCTTGGGACTGCAGCCCTCCTGGCCTGGGTATTCGGCGGCAAAGACCCCCATACGGGCAAGATGATCCTCCTGGCAGGCGACCCTGTTGTGCATCTTTTGAGCGGCGGTATGCTTTTGGGGGCCTTTTTCATGGCGACGGACTATGTGACCTGCCCGACGGTGAAGATGGGACAGATAGTCTTCGGCATCGGCTGCGGCGCACTGACCATGCTCATACGATTGAAGGGCGGCTATCCCGAAGGAGTCATGTTCGCGATCCTCATCATGAACTGCCTCGCGCCTCTCCTCGACAGGGGATTCAGGACAAAGGTCTTTGGAGCCGTATCGGTGAAGGAGATGAAGAGATGACCGCCAAGGAAATTGTTAAGATAGCCCTTAATCTTGTCGTCATCTACGTTATAGGAGGGCTCATCCTCGCAGCGGTCTATGCCAAGACCTCTCCCATCATGTTCAAGAACGCCGAGGAGGCAAAGAAACAGGCCCTGAAACAGCTCATCCCTGAGGCCGACGAGATCAAGAAGATCGGGGACTGGACGGTCCATGAAAAACATGCCGAGTATTTTGTTGCGACCAAGGACGGCAAGGTGATCGGTTACATTGTGCAGTCCTTTGGCAAGGGATATTCGAGTTACATCAATACGCTGATTGCCACGGACAAAGATTTCAAGGTCCAGAAGATAAGCATCCTCGGCCACGCAGAAACACCGGGCCTCGGAGATGAAATCGAGTCGGACTCCTTCAAGGCCCAATTCAAGAACAAGGATACCGAACATCTCAAGGTCCTGAAGACAGAGACGACCGACTATATTCAGGCCATCTCCGGGGCAACCATCTCGAGCAGGGCGGTCACGGAGGATGCGGTGAAAAACGGCGTCAGCTTTCTGATCAAGACGATAAAAGAAGGGGGCACAGGGAATGGCGAACATAGGAACGGTTAGTTACTGGGACCTTATCAAGAACGGGATCATTGCCGAGAATACGATATTTAAACTGGCCCTTAGCCTCTGCCCGTCAATCGCGGTGACGAATAACCTCAAAAACGGTGTCTTGATGGGCGTCGCGGTGCTCTTCGTCCAGACCATGGTGAACGTCACCATCGCCCTCATGAGAAAGGTGATCCATCCAAAGATACGACTGCCGATCTTTATGCTTGTCATTTCGGGATGGGTGACGGTCACCGATATGTCGATGGCAGCGGTCTTTCCCGATGTGTACAAGCAGATGGGCCTCTATATCCAGCTCATCGTTGCCTTCGCATCAATTCTCGCCCGGGCTGAGATGTTTGCGAGCAAGAACAAGGTTACTCCCTCCATGGTTGACGGTATAGGCATGGGACTCGGGTTCCTCTTCGCCCTTACTGTGATCAGTTTTTTCAGGGAGCTCCTCGGCAAGGGTTCGTTATGGGGGGTCGCCATTGTGCATACCAAGCCCCTCCTCATGATGATCCTACCGGCAGGCGGGTTTTTTGCCGTCGGGATTTTGATGGCCTTTTTTAACTGGATCGATATACGGTTTTTCAAGAAAAGTGCGGCGGTATCGCACCACTGAGGAACGTAGCCCTGACCTTGAAGGAGGATGGAGATGAGCGCCGAATTCACAAAACTCTTTGAGCTTTTTATCGCGGCTTCCCTGATAAATAATTTTGTCTTTACGAGGTTCCTCGGCCTCTGCATCTTCTTTGGTGTCTCGAAGAAGATGGAGACGGCGGTAGGCATGAGCATCACCTTCACTGCTGTCATGATGATAAGCGCGTCATTGAGCTGGGTTATCTTCACGTACCTGATGGTACCGCTCGGCATTACCTTTCTGAAGATTATCGTCTTCATCGGCGTCGTCGCCGGTTTTGTGCAGGCTTCCGATACTATTATGAGAAAAGTTGCGCCGGGCCTCTACTACAAGCTTGGGATCTACCTGGCTCTTATTTCTACGAACTGTATCATTCTCGCCGTTCCTCTCATCAATGCCGGTGAGCACTACACCTTTATCCAGAGCCTCGTCTTCGGCCTCGGCTCGGGCATAGGCTTTGCCATCGCCCTCATCATCATGGCTTCCATCCGGGAAAAACTTGAGCTGGCCGATGTACCGACGCCCTTCAGAGGATTGCCCATGGCCTTTGTCGTTACGGGACTGATCGCCTTGGCTTTTACCGGCTTCTCCGGTTTGATAACACTGTAGCGGTTTTCAGTCTTCTGTTGACTTCTTTCCGAAGTGAAAGGCAGAGACTGGCGCCCGAAAAGAGATTTAACTTATACTAAATAAGTACCTATCAAAGAGGTGAATAAAGATGCTTGATCTGCACCATACCATTGTTGATATCCTGGGCAATCTCACCGGGCTCTCTCAGCTTGGTGATATATACCATTTTATTATCCCTCATGTCGGGGTCGGCGGCGGCGTCGAAGCCAAGGAGCATGTTGATCTCATCCCCCTCATGAAGTTTACTGTCGTGTTCCTGGCCGGCGTTGGAGCGATTTTCGGTCTCGGTCTCGCCTTTGCAGCAAAGAGGTTCTCTGTAGAGATTAATCCGAAGGTCGAACAGGTGAAGGACGTCCTCGCCCATGCTCATTGCGGCGCCTGCGGCTATGCAGGATGCGAGCAGTATGCCGAGGCTGTGGTCAATAACCCCGATGTCCCGCCGAATCTCTGCACGCCTGCTGGGGCTCGTGGGGCAGAGGCAGTGGCCTTGATTACCGGGAAGAAGGCCGAGGCAAGAGAGCCGATTTACGCACGGATCATGTGTCAGGGAGGGAGTTCTGAGGCTATCAAGAAATTCAAGTATGAAGGTGTGCAGGACTGCCGGGCAGCCGTGCTGGCAGGCGGGGGCGACAAGTCCTGTGCCTATGGCTGCCTCGGTTACGGTACCTGCGCAAGGGTATGTCCCTTTGGCGCTATAACGATGAATGAGGACTCGCTCCCCGTTGTGGATATTGTGAAGTGTACGGGTTGCAGAAAGTGTGAGCAGGCATGTCCGAAGAGGGTGATCGAGGTTCTCCCTGCATCAAGACAGGTGCTTGTAGCCTGCCACTCAAAGGACAAGGGCGTTGAGACAAAAAAGAACTGCCAGATCGGGTGCATTGCATGCGGAAAATGCGTGAAGGTATGCCCCTTTGATGCCCCATCAATTTCGAACAATCTTTCGAGGATCTACCTCGAAAAATGCAAGGTCTGCGGCTTATGCGTCGCCCCTTGTCCGACCGATGCTATCGTTGATTTCATCCCGAAGAGAGCGAAGGCCTTTGTCATGGACAACTGCATCGGCTGCCAGATATGCTCAAAGGTCTGTCCGGTGAATGCGGCATCGGGTGAACCCAAGAAGAGACACGTCATCGATCAGAAGGCATGTATCGGCTGCGGCATCTGCACGGCCAAGTGTCCGGTACAGGCGATCGACGGGACCTTCAATGCCCGACAGGTGTTCGAGGAAGCGGCAAAGAAGAAGCTTGCAAAAACCGTAGCAGCGTAAGATAATCGAAGTCTCCCTGCTCTCGCCTTTCTTCGTACAAAGCGGCCGTGGTGAAGGCAAGAAGGGAGAAAAGATTCTCATCACCGAAAGGGAGAAGGTCATAGCAAGGATCGTTCCCCTGGAACTGGCTAGGAAGGACTCGAAGCTTATTGCTCTCGTCAATGAAGGATTCGCCCGCTGGAAAGGCGGCAAACCGTCGGGAAGCAGTGCTCCCGTCAAAATCAAAGGGAAGGCACTCTCGGAAATTCTCTTCGAAGACAGGAGATGATTCTCTGCCTCGACAATGCTCTGCCGCACAGTATATCAGAATCAAGAATTTCATCACGCCATGAATAGGGTGTCGCTGCAAGAGACTCTTCAGCCATCCACATCCCCGTTCCACGCACTATCCGGGCTATCTGCAATATCCCCGCCATGGCCTCGGTCTGTGAAAGCCCGTCGATTATTGCCTGCCCTTCAACGCAGCGCGAGAGATCTATTGGAAGTCTTATCAGTACTGAGAATTACTTCAGTCTGAAATCGACCCGGCTGTACCTTAAGTTCTCCTTCTTTTCCGGCTGGAGGGATTTCGGTTCCAGAAGAAAAATTCGTTCCTGTTCAATCTGTTTGGATTTTAAGATATACTCTTTCACGTTCAGGGCCCGAAGGGATGCAAGATGCCGCAAATCATCGTCCTTCACTTCTATATGGGTGAGCATCAGCTTCTCCATCTCAGCCACAGGAAGATCCTTTGCAATCCCGATGATGTTCCTCGGCTTCGGGAACTTCTCTTCCTTATAGGCCATCTTGAGATAAAGCGGATATTCCTTCTCTTCGACCCTGACCTCATCAACAGAAAAGGCAGGCGCCTCTTTCTTTACCATATCCTTCAATTTCTGGGCCTTTATTTTTTTGTTGAAAAGATACTGTCTCAACCCCTCCCTGTCCCTTTCGGTATCGACGTGACCTTCTATCTCGAGCTTCAGGGCCGGTCGGTCATAGAGCGCCTTGACGAGGTTGCTCAGCTTCTTTTCTCCCTGCTCATTGATTGCTGAACTGCCATAATCAAAATCGAGATAGCTCAGCTCTTCGCCTCCCCCTCCGAAGATCGCCCCGAGAAGTGCGAAGGGTGATGTCGCGGCCTTTACGAGGAGGTTGATGAGTATCTTGATGATGATCCTGCCAAGACTGAACTTCGGGTCATCGGTCTGACCGGAAACCGGAATGTCGAGGCGGATCTCTCCCTTCCTGTTCTTGAGGAGGGCTATTGCGAGCCGAACAGGCAGCTTTGTCGCGTCCGGACTTTCGACTTTCTCCCCGAGTTCGAGCTGATCAAGAAAGACTCTGTTCTGGGAATCAAGTTTCTTCTTCACAATCAGGTACTGGAGATTAAGGTCGAGCTTACCTTTTTGTATGGTGTACCCGATATACTTGCCGGAATAAGGTGTTATGGGACTTAAGTCCATGTCCCTGAAGTCGACCTTCAGATCGACATAGAGATCTTCCCTCAGGGGGTTGATCCTGCCTGTTATCTCGAGGGGCGCATAGCCTTCGAGCTTCCCCATGAGATGAACGTCGGCGAGTTTGCTCTCTTCCGAGGAGAGGCCGGAGATTCTTCCCCCGATTTCGAGTAAGGTTGCCGAATAGTTCCGTTTCACGAACCTGTCGGAAAAATTGATCGTGCCTCCCTGAAGGGTCACCTTCTCGATCTTTACCATCTTTGGCGATAGGTCTTTCTGGACTGACGAGGGCCTCTCCTCTTCCCGGGCTGGTCCGGGACTTTCGGGACTCCCTCCTGAGTCTTCAATAATCCCCTGCACGTTCAGTGAGCCGTCAGCGTTGATGATGAGGCGGGAATAGAAATCGCTCAACGCAACCTCATTGATCCCAACAGAGAGAGGACGATATCCGATGTCCACTCCGCTCAGATAGAGGGAGGTCCACTTCAGAAAATCCTCTGCGTTAAGCTTGTCGACCGTTGCGAAGTGTGAAAGGGATGCTTCTCCCTTGTAGGCGACAGCGATCCCCTTCGCTTCGGTATAGGCAAAGGAGAAGTTTCCCTTTGACGAGACGGCGCCGTCAGTCACGATGACTTTAACCTTATCGGTAAAATAGGGCTGTACCGGTACGATACTCACGTCCTTTACGTCTACGGCGAGGGCCATGGAAAGAGGATCAATGCTAAACGCTCCGTTTGCTGAGACAGAACCTTTCTTGTCCACCGTAAAGGAGAGGGCGGCCTTTGCCTTCGCCCCTTTTGCCGTTGATATCCCCTCTCCCCTGAACCTGATCCGCTCGGCGTTAATTATCACCTCCTGGGCGGGAACAAGGTCTTCTCCCTTTATTGCGTAGTTCTCCGCCGCAATATTTCTCAATACGAGGAGCCAAGGTTTTCCAGGATTCTCCTTTTTACCGGGCTGGGGTTTTCCCGTTGCCGGGGGTGAAGAGGGGAGAAGGTCTCCGACATTCACTCTTCCGTCGGGATAACGTTTCAGGGACAATACCCCTCCGTCCGTTGAAAGCTGACCGACGGTGATCTCCCTCTTCTTCAGATCGATGGCGGTGTCTGCGATGGTAACGACGGGTATCCGGAGAAACTCCCTCTCTTCATCTCTTCTTTTCAGCATGAGGGAACGGAGCGTCGCTGCCATCCTCGAAAACCGTATCTCTGGATCAGGTTCGGCCTTTGCATATTCATACATGGTCATAATGTCGAGATCGCCCCGGGTGATCTCAAAGAGGATACTGTCCCGGTAATAGGGGGAATATTTTTTCAGCACGAGCTGCCTGAACTCTGCGGTCCCTGCTGAGGTGAGGGGATCAACACTAAAATCGCCGGTGACCTTCATGCCCTCGCCTGCCTCCGTCCTGAGAGAAAAGGAAAGAGCTGATTTCTTGTCCCGGCCGTTGCTGAAGTGATCGATCTTCATCTCGATGTTTTCCAAGGTTGTCTTGAAGGATCTTTTCCCCGATAGGTCTGAAAAGCTAAGCCTTCCGTCGGCCATAATCACCTCATCAGCGTCAACGACGAGAGCAGGCGACTCTTCTCCCCGTTTCAGGACGTATCCCTTCTCAGGAATGAGTGACTCTAAGTTTGGTCTCCCTGCCTTATCGAGCACCAGGTCTATCTCAGGTGATTGCAAAAAGACCTTTGACAGGCGAACCTTCCTTGAGAGGAGATCGGCAGAAGAGATCGAGATATCGACTAACGGAAGACCGATGAGAGGGCTGTCATTCTTTTCGACAAGCCGTATGTTCTTGAAACCGATGCTGCCGGCGAGGGTAATGGCCGGAGACCGGTCTTTGTATTGTGTGTAGGAAAGAACCGCTGCCGTGTCGACGGAGCCAGAGAGGATCTTGAAATCCATTCCGAAGGGGACATAGGCCAGATAGTAAGGGATATCGAGTCCTTTGATATTGAGATCGAAAGATGTCTCGAGTGAATCGGCAAAGGGCTTGGTCATGCCTTGCAGCAAGAGGGGGACATTGTTGATCTTTGCCTCAAACTTCGGCTGGGTGTAGGTTTCGACAGCGTACGGCAGATTTGAGAGAAAAGGGATCGCTATGTTCATGTCCCTTACGGTATGCTTCGTCTGTCTCGGTCCGTCCCAGAAGTCCAGGCTCCCGTTTCGTACGTGGATGTCATTCAGCGAAAACCTCAGCGGTTTCGATGAAGGCTTTGACGTCGAGGTGAACTCTTCGATGATGTCGGAGAAATTGTAGGAGAGGTCTTCATTGAGAACGATGTTGAGGAAGGGCCTTTCAAGCCGTATCTCGCTGATGATCAGTCCTCTCTTCACAAGGGAAGCGGCCTCAATGTTCAAATACAACTCGTCAAAGGAGAAAAAGGTTTCCGACTTCTTGCGGTCTTTTATGGCTAGGCCTTTTACGTCCAGGGAGAGGACGAAGGGATTGATCTTTATCTGCCCGATAGAGACTTCACGGTGAAGACCTTCTGAGAGCTTCCCTACCAGGACCGATTTCAGAACCGGTGGGAGGACGAAGAAACCGCTGACGGAGAAAAGAACAAGAAAAACGAGGACCCCGATAAGGATCTTTCTCAGGAGCGGCGAAGGCCTCATCCGTTGCGATATCTCCATGGAGAGGGCGGTTATTTACCGAAAACGGTCTTCAGGAGGTCTGTTGTCCTTGCAGCAGGATCGGTCCTGATCTTCTTCTCCTCTTGTCCCACCATGTAATAGAGGCCATCCATTGCCTTCGTCGTGACGTGGTGGTCCAGGTCCACCGATTCCTTGCTCATGAAAGGGATTGACTCATACTTCGACATCATCGTCTTGTAGGAATGGGTTACACCCACTTCATTCATACTCGATGAGATGATGGGCTTAAAGGCGTCATAAATCTGGTCATGGGTTTTAACCTTGAAATAGTCAGTGGCTGCGGTGTCGCCCCCACCGAGTATCTTCCTCGCGTCGTCCACCGTCATCTTCTTGATGGCGTCTCCGAAGATGGACGCGGCCTTGGGCGCTGCCTTTTCTGCTGCCCGGTTCATGCTGAGGATGAAATCATCAACCTCTTTTTGATAACCGAATTTCTTCAGGACATCGGCGGCCTTCTGGATCTTTTCGGGCATGAGGATCTTGATCGTCTGATTCCCGAAATAGCCATCGGTCTTCGAAACACTCTTGACCGCATTCTCTGTCCCGATCTCCAGGGCCTCCTTAAGGCCTGAAGCCGTGGTCTGTTCATCGGGTGCTCCCCTGGAAACCCCGCCGATATTCTTCATGATCTCATCGAGTCCTGCGGCGCGAGCAAGGTCCAGAGAACTGACAAGAATCGTGAGAGCTATAAAAAGTGCCTTTTTCATCTTCCTCCTCCTCCTCGATGAGTTGCTGTTAGTGTCCGCCGACTTTCTGCGTTTCTTTGAGGTCTGAGGTACAGTGGCCGCAGCGGACCGCCTTTATCGGGATAATCGAGAGACAGAAGGGACAGTCTTTTGTTGCGGGCGCTGCGGGCAGTGCCGGCTCTTCTCTCCTCAATCTGTTTACGTTCCGTACAAGCAGGAAGACTGAAAAAGCGACGATGACGAAACTGATGATCGTATTGAAAAAGAGGCCGTAATTGAGCGTTACGGCGCCCGCCGCCTTAGCTGCTGCCACGGAATTGTAAGGTCCGGGAACCTTGCCCTCTTTCAGGAGTATGAAGAGGCTTGCAAAGTCCACATTGCCCAAAAGGAGGCCGATCGGCGGCATAATGACATCGGCAACGAGAGAGGTGACGATCGCACCGAATGCTGCGCCGATGATGATGCCGACGGCCATATCTACCATGTTTCCCTTCACGGCAAATTCCTTGAACTCGTTCAGCATATCTCTCCCCCGCAAAAGCCAGACCGTTTTTCAGGGACGGCTTTGGTCGTTGATAATTCCATGATACCACCAAGGGATTCCTTGTCAACAACTACCGAAGTGATTGCCCAAGGGAGCGAAAGGAGGCTGGACCCTTCTATCTATAAAGAAGCGGATGTCGGTCTCCGGAGAGCAGCGGCATGAAGAATATCTATACATGGTCCGACGGTAACGCGGGGTATGAGCTAATACTTCAAGACTTCTTCAATGCCCTTCCTGATCTTCCCGACTGACGGCATATACTCCTCCTCAAGTTTTGGAAGGGGAATGACGGCGTCATACCCTGTGACCCTGATGATAGGACCCTTGAGGTAGAGCATGGCGTCCTCTGCAATTGATGCAGAGATCTCTGCGCCGAAACCCCCTGTCTTGGGCGCTTCGTGGACGACGACGACCCTCCCCGTCTTCTTTACTGATCGATACAGGGTCTCATCATCGAAGGGGTTCAGGGTCATAAGATCGATCACCTCTGCGTCAAAGCCTTCGGACGCCTGGATTGCCCGGTGGAGCATGCTTCCCCACGCAATCACCGTGACTCCACTCCCCTCCCGGACAAGCCTTGCCCTTCCAAGGGGAACGGTATATTCGCCTTCAGGGACATCCTCTCTTACGAGACGGTAAAGCCTTGTCGATTCGAGGTATACCACGGGATCGGGGTCCCTTATGGACGATATCAAGAGGCCCTTCGCATGATAGGGGGTGGAAGGGACCACGACCTTCAGTCCCGGCATATGGCAGAAGAGGGCCTCTGTGCTCTCTGAGTGGAGTTCAGGCGCCCTGATGCCCGCGCCATAGGGTGTCCTGATCACGAGGGGGCAGGAGTATCTCCCCCGTGAACGGGAACGGATCCTCGATGCATGGGTGAATATCTGGTCAAGGGCCGCATAGGTAAATCCCATGAACTGTATCTCGGCGATCGGCCTCAACCCATAGACTGCCATGCCTATCGCAGTCCCTACGATGGCAGATTCCGAAAGAGGAGTATCAATCACCCTGTCAGGACCGAATTCTTCGAAGAGCCCTTCAGAGACCCTGAAGACCCCGCCGTCTTTTCCGACGTCTTCGCCCAGGATGACGACATCCCTGTCCCGTTCCATCTCTTCCTTTAATGCAAGGTTTATTGCCTGGACCATATTCAGCCTCGGCATGTCAGAGATCCTCTCTCTCTCTCACCTGTCGAGGCGTCAGTTTCTCATAAGTATAAGTGAGCATATCCTTCGGATCCGGCCGCACCGCCGATTCCTCATTCTTTACCGCTTCATCAACGGCTCTCTTTGACTGTTCATCGACGTGCTTTCGATACTCATCGGTCAAGAGGCCACTCTTCTTCATGAATAGTTCCAGTCTTAGGAGAGGGTCCTTCGCCTTCCATCCCTCGATGAGTTCTTTTGGCCGGTACCGTGCGGCATCATCAGCCGTAGTATGATCGGCCATTCGGTATGTGAAACATTCAATGAGGGTGGGACCTCCTCCTCGCTTCGCCTTGTCAAGGCTGTCCTTTGTGGCCTTATAGACGGCAAAGACATCATTTCCGTCCACCTGGATGCCCTCAAAGCCATAGGCGTAAGCCTTTTGGGCGAGGGTTTTCGAAGCGCTCTGCCTTTCCCGAGGCACTGATATCGCCCACTGATTGTTCTGGCAGATGAAGACGACGGGGAGCCTGAAGGTCCCCGCCATATTGAGGCCTTCATGAAAATCGCCTTTTGACGTCCCGCCATCGCCAAAGTATGCTGCTGCCGCTATCGTGTCTCTCCGGTATTGTGCCGCCATGGCGGCTCCGACGGCATGGGGGATGTGCGTCCCCACAGCGATGCAGATCGGAAAGATGTTCATGTCCTTGGGTGTCTTGAGTCCCCTCTCATCGCCGCTCCAATATTGGAAGAGCATATGGAGAGGATATCCCAGGGTTATATAAACGCCCATCTCCCTGAATGAAGGAAAGACCCAGTCTGATTTCTCGAAGGCGAAGGCACTTGCGATCTGCGACGCTTCCTGCCCGAGAATGGATGCATAAGTCCCGAGTCTGCCCTCTCGTTGGAGGTCCAGCGCGCGATGGTCAAAGGTTCTTGAGAGTACGAGCAACTCATACATCTTCCTGATATCATCATCAGAGAGCGGTGGTCTGAGAGATTCATCGATGTTTCCCGACTCGTCGAGAATATCCAGCCGCTTTACCTTGAAAGATTCTATAATAGTTTCCGGCATACCCTATGCTCTCGCGTCCTCACTTGTTGAAATCTTATCACAATTGTCCTGCCGATTCAAAAGAATTTAGGATAAAATAGGCGCTTTCAAAACCCGAGTTGTCCGGATACCCTTTCTCCTGCCTCCCTCAATGCCCTCTTCCCCTTGATCTCTTTAAGGGAATAGGGCAGTATCGCAACGGGGAGTCCTTCGGCCATTCTCTCCAGTTCATTGAGGCGCTCCTGCTGGATCCTCTGCAGGGCCTTCAGAGATTCTGAGTCAGGGCTTTCTATGACCCGGTTGATTACCATGCCGTGGATGGGGATACCATAGTCTTTCAGGGTTTCCGTGACCCTCGATACCTGCTTCACCACAAGGGTCTCGGGGTTCGCGACGAGAATAAAGGTTGAACGGTCACGGAGAAACCGGGAGATCCTCTCCGATGCGAGGACCCAACTGTCCATAATCGCTGCGATAGACCTCTTGCCGGTGATCCTTTTCCCGATCTTGTCGAGGCCCTCAAAGACCCTTGCGCCTGCGCGTAGATGTCTCCTCAAATACTTCGGGATGTTCACGAGGTTTAACGTTTCACCCGCCGGTGCGGTGTCCCAGACAATGCGATCATAGGCTCCCGACTCGGCCATGTCCACGATCAGGTCGAGCATGGTCTCTTCCCGGAGTGAAGGTGCAGAGCCGATATAGTCCAGGAGCTGATGTCGTGATTCAGTGTCAAGGGCTTCCAGGTCGATAAGGTGGGAGAGGATATCCGAAAAATCAGGACCGAATTTCTTCTTCCAGCTGCTCACGATCGCATCCTGACTGATCTCGACCGCCTCAAGATTCCGATCGATTTTCTTGATGGTATCGCCGATCTCTTCCTCGAAGATATCAGAGAGCGACGGCGTCATGTCAGAGGTGAGAATAATGGTCCTTTGGCCCGCGGACGAGAAGTGGAGGGCCACAGCGGCAGAGCAGGTAGTCTTTCCGACGCCGCCCTTTCCGCCGAAGAGGATCATAGGTCTCTCAATCACCGTTTGAGCATTTTTCCTATGAGTGCTTCCCTTTTTTCCAGAAAGCAAGATCGTCTATCATGAGCTTGAGAAGCTCAAGTGGTGTCTTTTTTGAAACTTCCTTGCATCTGCAGCTGTCTGCGCCGGCCTCTTCCCCTTGATCCTCGCCGGTCCTTTCCTTTTCGAGAGGTTTTCTATCGGAAACGGCCGATTGTCTTTCACGTCGCGCCATGTGCCCTCCTTATGCCTTTATTGTACCTGATGGGAAGGGAAAGGTGAATTTCTCCATGATGGGGATACGTTTCTTCAGATGACGGCAGAGGAAGGTCCTCATAGTGCTGCGCGTTGCCTGATTCAGATTCTATAGTATGATATAAACAAGAGAGGAGATATCCCATGGAAAATCTGAAAGAGATTCTCGTGGTCCTGAAGAAGCCGGATGGTGAGACTGTGGTGATCCGTGAACCAGACTATGTCACATATCCTGACGCTTCGCAGCCTTACTGGACAGTCGTAAAGGACAAGACCGAGATTCGGACGAGCGGAGAGGTTTGGGTCGAAAAGGCCCTGGTTGGAAATGAGGTCATCTGTGAGGACTCGGTCGTCTGTACCGGCACGAAGTGTTTTCACAGGCTGCCCCACCCCAGGTCAGAGGAGTGCGGAAAGTCCTGCGAAGTGGACAGGGCAGCAAATTGCAGACCGTACAGGATCTGAAAAAAGGGATTATGGCGAACAATGAACCCTATGAGGTGATCATCGTGGGAGGGGGGCCTGCGGGGCTGGCGGCCGGCCTCTACTGTAAGAGGGCTGCGCTGAAGACCGTCCTTTTTGAGAAGGGATTGCTCGGCGGACAGATCGCGATATCAAAGGACGTGGAGAATTACCCCGGCCTGGAGGGAATAACCGGCTTTGACCTGGCAGAGAAGATGATACGTCATATCCAATCCTTTGACCTGGAGGTAATCCAGCAGGAGGTCGTGGAAGTGAATGCAGGAACCGATCTCCACTCGGTCAGGCTTGCCAATGGCGATCTCTACGAGACTGTTGCCCTGATCCTAGCTGCGGGCGGGTCTGTACGGAAACTCGGTATCCCCGGTGAAGCGGAATACCTCGGGACGGGCGTTTCCTACTGCGCCACCTGCGATGGGTTTTTCTTCAGAGATAAGACCGTCGTTGTTGTCGGCGGGGGAGACACTGCCGTCGAGGAGGCCCTGTACCTTTCACGACTCGTGAAGAAGGTGTACCTTGTTCATAGGAGAGATACGCTGAGGGCGAGCAAGATACTCCAGAGCCGCCTCATGAGCGAGCCCCGGATCGAAACAATCTGGAACACCGTTATCACAGAGATCAAAGGGAAGGGGGGCGGAGTAAACGGCGTCTCTTTCCTCAATACGGAGACGAGGGAAAAGGGAGAATTGCAGGTTGAGGGGGTCTTCATCTTTATCGGGTATTCTCCGAATAATCGATTGATCCCCTCCGGTGTTAGAATGAACGAACAGGGGTTCGTCATCACCGATGAGAGGTGTGCGACGAATATTCGGGGTATCTTCGCAGTCGGCGATCTCAGGCAGAAGTTTGCCAACCAGATCGTGATCGCCGCTGCCGACGGATGCATAGGCGCATTGGCTGCGGCGTATTATGTGGAGGAGCGGAAGGCAAGAATGTGACCTTCCGCATCGAGCAGAGAGCGGAGGTCGGCAACCATGAACTGTGTCGCATACAAGGCTTCTCACCGAGCCTGCCTTCCCGAAGGAGATAGTTTTGTGCAACGGGAAGGTCACGTCAGGGAGAACATGCGAAGGAAGGAGGATGTGATGAAAAGGCCGATGATGCTGCTGGCTGCAGTTTCACTGGTATTGGCACTGACGGGATTCGCTTCGGCGAAGCCGGACGTTGAAGGGAAGGAGGTGACCTACAGCGCCGAGGGTGTGGTTATGAAGGGCTATCTCGCCTATGATAAGAGCATGACGGGAAGAAGACCCGGGGTTCTTGTCGTCCACGAATGGTGGGGGCTTAATGAATATGACCGTAAGCGTGCGAGAATGCTTGCAGAGATAGGCTATACCGCCCTCGCCGTAGACATGTACGGAGACGGGAAGCAGGCAGTGCATCCTGATGACGCCGGCAAGTTCTCATCGGAGCTCATGAAGAACTTCGACACTGCGAAAGCTCGGTTCATGGGAGCAATGGAGTTTCTTAAGAAACAGCCAACGGTCGATCCTGGCCGGATTGCAGCGATTGGTTACTGCTTCGGCGGAGGAGTGGTGCTCAATATGGCGCGCCAGGGTGTCGATCTAAAGGGGGTGGCAAGTTTCCACGGAGGTCTTTCCGCAGTCAAACCTCCTCAGCCGGGAGCTGTGAAAACCAAGATCCTTGTTCTCCACGGAGCAGATGACAAGTTCGTCACACCCGAGCAGATCGAGGCCTTCAAGAAGGAGATGAAAGATGCAGGGGCCGATTTTCAGTTTATCACGTATCCTGGAGCGATCCACAGCTTCACCAACCCTGATGCCGATGAGTACGCGAAGAAATTCAATCTCCCCCTCGGATATAACGCGGAAGCCGACAGGAAGTCATGGGAAGATCTGAGGAAATTTCTTGAGGTGATCTTCAGAAAATAGACCGGCCAGAGGAGTTCTTCATGTCAGAGAACGCCGTTGAACCGCCAATGTAGATTCATGAAAGCCCTTGACGGGTCTCTTTGAACACATCCTTGAGTCTTGTAAACTCGGACAGCGACCGTGAAACGCAGTCTTCGATAGCCAGTCCGTTGAAATAATTGCCGGTGAGGAAGAGTCTCTTGCCGGCAATGAAGCGGTCTGTATCTTCAGTCAGTCTATCATGGCCAACGCTGAGAGAGGGCACAAGGTTCTCTTTCGTTACGACGCCTTCTATCTCCGCATTACCTATTCGCAGGACCTCAGCTATCCTCTTGATCTTTGCGTCATGATCGAGGCGCCCCGCCTTAAAATGGAAGCTGAATCCCCGGCAATGCTCGTGGGGGACCGTGTCTCTCGATACCGCAGAATAAAAGGAATCATGGACGGCTATGATGCCTGCCAAGGGACCCACGGAGAGCACCCTCTTTTTGACGACAACGCCGACGGTGTCGACAGATTCAATCTTGATCTGCGCCAGGTGAGAGGAGACGTCAGGAAAGGAAGACTGTAGGAGTTTTGCAGCTACATGGGGCGGTGTTGCCAGCGCCAGCCCCTGTGATTCATACTGTTTCCCGTCAGCAGTCATGACACCGAAGACGTGGCCATCAAACGTTACACCCTGGACATCAACACCCTTTTCCAAGACGAACTTTTGTTGCGAGATGATCGAATCCGTGATCGTCCGGATCCCTCCTTTCAAGGTAAAGCTCTTCAGGATATCCTTTCTGCGGGGCCTCTTCTTGAAAAGCATCTCGGCAGGGAAATCGTCTGCCTTTTGAGAGAGTACGGCGTTGAAAGCCGGTCCAAAGACCCGCTCGAAATTCCGGCGGCCCACAATCTTTGAATAATAGGACTCGATGCTCAGGCCTTCCTTTTTGAGGGTAAGGATGCGCGGGGCCGAAAGAAGAAGCTCCAGAAATCCGATTTGCGAAGGGATCGATCTGATTTCGTTATCAACGAGCATCTTGAATCCGGCCTTCTCGCGCCTTATGATGCGGTCGAGGATTTTACAGTCTTCCATGATCCCCAGGAGGTTCCCGTAAGAGTTATAGCAGGTATGAGCGCCAAGTTCCAGCCAGAAGCCCGAGGCCGCCCCTTCGAAGCGGTGAGAAGAGAGGCAGCCGCCTGCCTCTTCAGCCTTTTCGAGTACGAGGGTCTTGAGTCCGGCCCTGGCAGCGTAATGAGCCAGACTCAAGCCGCTGATGCCGGCGCCGATAATAATGAGATCACATTTCTCCATTCCGGTAATCCTTTCTCCAGAGCCCTTTAGGCCGACGCTGAATCTGTTTCCAACAATAATAGCTTAACCCTGTGATGACAAACTTTCAAGGTACCGTGAAGGGGAGGCGCTCCTTTCAAAAAAGATAAGTCTTGCATTAAATCCCTCTTGAAAATATAATTATCTCCATGCTCGCGAAGATACTCAGCGCAAGTGTCGTCGGTATCGATGCATACGGAGTCGAGGTTGAGGTCGATATCACATCCAGGGGCCTGCCTCATTTCTCGATGGTCGGGCTGCCCGACGCTGCGGTAAAAGAGAGCCGTGACAGGGTCCGCGCGGCCTTGAAGAACATCGGTTTCAATTTCCCTCTCAAACAGATCACCGTGAATCTTGCGCCTGCCGATTTGAAGAAAGAGGGTTCTTCCTTTGACCTGCCGATCGGCGCCGGCATCATTGCTGCCGAGGGAGTCATTGATTCAGCGCTCTTCAGGGATTATCTCTTTACCGGCGAGCTCTCTCTCGATGGCCGGATAAAGCCTGTCCGTGGTGCAATGTCTATGGCTATTTTGGCGAGAAGCATGGGACTGAAGGGACTGATCCTCCCCATAGAGAACGCACCTGAGGCAGCCGTTGTCGGAGGGGTGAATGTTTTTGGAATGGAGAGCCTTCCAGAAGTCCTCGAATTTCTGGCTGCCCAGGATTCAAAACGACCCTTCGAAATCGATATCTCCCGTGCCCTTCAGGAAAACTCTCTTTACGAGGATGATTTCTCCGATGTCAAGGGCCAGGAGCACGCGAAGAGGGCACTCGAGGTTGCGGCAGCGGGAGGCCACAATGTCCTCATGATCGGGCCGCCCGGTTCGGGCAAGACCATGCTTTCGAAGAGGCTCGCTTCCATCCTCCCTCCCATGACCTTTGACGAGGCCCTCGAAACAACAAGGATCCACAGCGTTGCGGGAATACTGAAAGACGGACAGCCGCTGCTCGCCACGCGATCCTTTCGGTCTCCGCACCACACGATTTCAGATGTTGCGCTGATCGGAGGCGGACAGATCCCGAAGCCCGGCGAGGTGAGTCTCGCCCATAACGGTGTGCTCTTCCTTGACGAACTCCCCGAGTTCAAGAGGAATGTCCTCGAAGTTTTAAGACAGCCGATAGAGAATGGTGAAGTGACCGTATCGAGGGCGGTGGCTTCAATTACTTATCCGGCCTCATTCATGCTCGTAAGCGCCATGAACCCCTGTCCCTGCGGATACTTCGGCGATCCCCGCCATCAATGCACATGCTCTGCAGGTCAGATCCACAGATACCGCAGGAGAGTCTCGGGTCCTCTCCTCGACCGCATCGACATCCATATCGAGGTGCCGGCGGTGCCGTACAAGGAACTCTCGACAGAATACGCAGGGGAGAAGTCAGAGACGATCCGGGAAAGGGTGATCAGAGCGAGGAAGATGCAGCTCGACAGATTTTCGGGCGACAAGATTTACGCGAACGGTCATATGAAGACGAGGCACATCAAGAAATACTGTAAATTGCATCCTGAGGCGCATTCCCTCCTCGAGACCGCCATGCATAAACTCGGGTTGTCGGCACGGGCTTATGCAAGGATTCTCAAACTCTCGCGGACGATAGCGGATTTGGAAGCATCGGGGGATATCCTGCCGCATCATATCTCGGAGGCGATACAGTATAGGACGCTAGACAGAGGGGTGTTTTAGCGTACAGGAAATTCATGGGGATGCCACCTGGGAGCATATGGTATGATATGTTCATTAGGAGATGTGTGATGGCAAATCCACTTCTTCAGCGTATTTCGATAGATCCGAATATCTGTTTTGGCAAGCCCCGCATCAAAGGCACGCGAATCTGGGTATCTCTTATCCTCGATTTTCTTGCAAACGGAATGACGGTTAAGGAACTTCTTGAGGAATATCCCCAATTGACAGAAGAAGACATCCGGGCTGCTATCGCCTATGGCGCGGAGATGTCCAGAGAACGTTATGTTGAAGTCCCTGCCGAAACGTCCTGATGAAATTCAAGCTCGACGAGAATTTTGGAAGGCGAACCCAGCAAATTTTCCTTGCCGGCGGACATGATGTCTTGACAGTTCGCGATCAGGAATTGCAGAGTTGTGCCGATGACCGACTTTACGAAGTATGTTGTTCTGAGCAGCGATGTCTTGTGACTTTGGATCTGGATTTTGCCGATGTTACACGTTTCCCACCGGAGAAATCGGGAGGTATTATCGTCATCCGGGTTCCTAAGAATCCCAGTCTTGCCCTGCTTGAACAACTAATTCATCAATTCCTGAAATCACTCACTCAAATGTCTATAGGCAATAACCT